>NZ_JBOZRT010000089.1:0-109073 GCF_050789165.1 Azospirillum sp. | reverse complement strand
ATGGCCGACATCCTGAAGAAGGAGGGGGTGGAGGTGAAGTACGCCATCCATCCCGTCGCCGGGCGCATGCCGGGTCACATGAACGTGCTGCTGGCGGAAGCCAACGTGCCGTACGACGAGGTGTTCGAGCTGGAGGACATCAACCGCGACTTCGGGACGGCGGACGTGGCGTTCGTGATCGGCGCCAACGACGTGACCAACCCGGCGGCGAAGACCGACCCGCAGAGCCCGATCTACGGCATGCCGATCCTCGACGTGGAGAAGGCCAAGACGGTGTTCTTCATCAAGCGCTCGATGGCCTCGGGCTATGCCGGCGTGGAGAACGAGCTGTTCTTCCGCCCCAACACCATGATGCTGTTCGGCGACGCCAAGAAGGTCACCGAAGAGGTCGTCAAGGCGATGGAACATGCCTGAGCGTGATGTGGAGGGCCGCAAGGCCCTCCGCTCCCCGCATCTCAAGGACGCCGAGGAGGACCTGTCGGGCCTCCTCGACTTCGTCCCGGCCGAAGCGGCCGGGGGGCCGAAGATGTCGGCCTACCTGATCGTCGAGGCCGACGTGCACGACCCCGTCGCCTACGACGAGTACAGGAAGCTCTCCTCGGAGGCGGTGCGGAAGCACGGCGCGACCTTCCTGGTGCGCGGCGGCGCCATGCATGTGCTGGAGGGCGACTGGCAGCCCAAGCGCATCGTCGTGCTGGCGTTCCCCTCCGCCGAGGCGGCGCACGCCTTCTATCACAGCCCCGAGTACGAAAAGGCCCGCGACGCCCGCAAGCACGCGGCCAAGCTGAACATCATCCTGGTCGAGGGGATGTGAGGGTCAGCCGATCCGGCCGATCCGCCCCAGCCGCAGCGCCCCAAGCCAGCCCGCCGGATCGTTCCAGCGCACGCCGAAATCCACCGGGAAGTGCCGCAGACCAGCGCGGCTGTAGAACCCTCTCCCGCCCCGGGAGAGGGTTTTAAACTCAGCCCTTCTTCACCCCGAAGCAATGCTCCAGCGCCGGGAAGCGCCGCGCCTTCACGTCGGCGGCGTACTCCGCGGCGGCGCGGTCGATCTGCTCGCCCAGCTGGGCGTAGCGGCGGACGAACTTCGGCGTGAACTCGGCGAACAGGCCGAGCAGGTCGTCGGTCACCAGCACCTGCCCGTCGCAGGCCGGCGAGGCGCCGATGCCGATGGTGGGGATCGCCACCTCCTCGGTGATGGCGCGGGCCAGCGGCTCCATGGTGCCCTCGATCACCACGGAGAAGGCGCCGGCGTCGGCGATGGCGCGGGCATCGGCGCGGATGCGCTCGAAGGCCGCCGGGTCGCGGCCGACCGCCTTGTAGCCGCCCGCCGTGTTGACCGCCTGCGGCATCAGCCCGACGTGCCCCATCACCGGCACGCCGCGCGCGGCGAGGAAGGCCACCGTCTCCGCCATCTCGGCGCCGCCCTCCAGCTTCACCGCCTGGGCGCCGGTCTCGGCCAGCACGCGCGAGGCCGTGCGGAAGGCGGCCTGCGGCGATTCCTGGTAGCTGCCGAAGGGCAGGTCGATGACCACGCACGCCCGGACGCTGCCGCGCACCACCGCGGCGCCATGCGCGATCATCATGTCCAGCGTCACCGGCAGCGTCGAATCGAAGCCGTACACCACCATGCCCAGCGAGTCGCCGACCAGCAGCAGGTCGACGTGCGGGTCGAGTCGCCGGGCCACGGGGGCCGTGTAGGCGGTCAAACAGACGATGGGCTCGCCGCCCTTGCGGGCGCGAAGCTCCGGCACGCCGGTGCGGCGGGTGGTGGTGGTGGCGCTCATTCGGCGTGCTCCGATGGAAGGAGGGGCACAAACGCCAAAACCGCCCTCGCGCAGGCGCGGGGCGGCAGGCTTGACGCATCGAAGGGCGGGCGCGGGAAACCGCGCGCCCGGCAGCTACGACTTAGTAGCCCTCGCGCTCCATGCGCTTGCGCAGCAGCTTGCGGGTGCGGCGCACCGCTTCCGCCTTCTCGCGCGCGCGCTTCTCCGAGGGCTTCTCGTAGTTCCGGCGCAGCTTCATCTCCCGGAAAATGCCCTCGCGCTGCATCTTCTTCTTGAGCGCGCGGAGGGCCTGATCGACGTTGTTGTCACGGACCAGAACTTGCACGGTTGACCGTCATCCCTTCTGAGGCGCCCGCAAGCGCCTGTGTTTCGCCAAGCAATGAGAGGGGATGCGCAACCGGGCGCACCCCTTCAGCGGCATTTGTGTATCATGCCTTGCCGGAGAAGGAAAGGTTTGAATCGGCTTTGCCGCTCCAAGGGCGCGGTTGCCGAGGCCGTGCTTGCTCCCAGATAATGGGTTATGGCCCTTTTGAAGATCGCCCGCATGGGGCATCCGGTGTTGCGCGCCAAGGCTGAGCCGGTGCGCGACCCCGCCGATCCGGAGATCCGGCGCCTCGCCGCCGACATGATCGACACGATGCTGGACGCGCCCGGCGTCGGCCTGGCGGCGCCGCAGGTGCACCAGGGGCTGCGCATCATCGTCATCCGCGTGCCGGCCGACCGCTCGGGCGGCGAATCGGTGCCGGACACGGTGCTGATCAACCCGGAGATCGAGCCGCTCGGCGACGAGATGGAACTGGGCTGGGAGGGCTGCCTGTCGATTCCCGGCCTGCGCGGGCTGGTGCCGCGGCACAGCCGCATCCGCTACCGCGGCATCGGCGCGGACGGCGAGCCGGTGGAGCGTGAGGCCGAGGGATTCCATGCCCGCGTGGTGCAGCACGAGGTGGATCATCTCGACGGCGTGCTCTACATCGATCGCATTCCGGACCTGCGCCTGTTGGCGTTCAACGAGGAATCGCACCACATCGCGGCCGCGCTGGCGGCGCAGCAGGAGGGTTGAGCATGGACACGCCGATGCAGATGGATTCGGTGCGGGACGAGATCCTGCTTTCCACCCTGCCCAACGTGGTCTTCGACGGCTGGAGCGAGGTGTCGCTGCGCGATGGTGCCCGCATGGCCGGATTCGATTCGGTGATGGCGCACCGCGCCTTCCCGGGCGGCGTGCCGGAGCTGGTCGAGCACTTCGGCGCCTGGACCGACCGCCGCATGGCCGAGGCGATGGCCGAGCACCCGCTGGCGGAGATGCGCACCGGCGACAAGGTCCGGCTGGCGTTGCGCACCCACTTCGAGGTGCTGGCCCCGCACCGCGAGGCCAAGCGGCGCATGATGGCCTTCCTGGCGATGCCGCAGAACGTGGCGCTGGGGCTGCGGCTGCTGTACCGCTCGGTGGACGCCATGTGGTTCGCTGCCGGCGACGATTCGACGGACTTCAACCACTACACCAAGCGCGCGCTGCTCGCCGCGGTGCTCAGTGCCGCCACCTTCTATTGGCTGGACGACCAGTCGGAAGGGCACGAGGAGACCTGGGCCTTCATCGACCGCCGGCTGGCCGACGTCATGGGTGCCGGCAAGGCGATGTCGGCGGTCGGCGGCATCGGCGGCCTGATCTGGCGCCTGCCCAGCCCGATGCGATTCGCCCGCCAGATGCGCCAGCGCACGGAGAGCGCGCAGGCGGGGAACGCGACGACGCACATGGCGGAGAACATCTGAGGCTGCCTGGGGCGTACTCAAGCTTCACGGATTTCACGGACGGCTTATTCTTGTGCGGCATCAGCGTGCGGGTGAGCGGGCGCGCCGCAAGATCCAGAAAAATCCGTGAAATCCGTGCGCAAATCCGCGCAATCCGTGAAGCCCTAGTTGTCTCCCGCGGTCGCGGCCCGCCGCTTCTTCGGCTTCTTCGCCGCCTGCGCCCGCAGCGCCGCCTCAAGGGCCGGGCGGGCCCAGGCGAGCATGTCCTCGCCGTCGTCCAGCACCGAGTCGGGCGGGCGGTGGTAAGGCATCGTCATCGGCTTGTCGGGGAAGGGCCTGAAGGGCGGCAGACCCTCGGCCTCGTACGCCGTACGCGTACGCTCGTCGGTGCGCAGGTACAGCACCTCGTCCGCGATCAGCGCCATCATCACGCCGTCGCAGTACACCCCGTACCCGCCGAACATACGGCGGGCACGGACCTCGCCCATGGGGGACAGCAGCTCGCAGACGAGGTCGGCGAACTCGTCCCGGCGCGGCATCGGGTGCCTTACTTCTTGCGGAAGGCGTCGAGGGTGACGACTTCGCCGCGCTTCGGCTCGTCGGAGGCGGCGGGCTTGGCCTCCTCCTTGGCTGCGACGGCCTGCGGCGCGCGCTCGGCCAGCGGGGCGACGGCCGCCGACTCGGCGGGCTGGGCCGGCTGGAACTGCAGCGCGAAGTTCACCGACGGATCGGCGAAGGTGGTGATGGCGCCGAGCGGAATCTCCAGCCGCTCGTGCACGTTGTTGAAGCTCAGCGTCACCGCGAACTTCTCCTCATCGATCTCCAGCCCGTAGTACTGGTACTGCAGGACGATGGTCATCTCGTTCGGGTACTGGCCGCGCAGGTACTCCGGGATATCGACGCCGGGGTAGCTGGTGCGGAAGGTCAGGTAGAAATGGTGGTTGCCGGGCAGGCCGCGGTCGGCCACCTGACGGAGCGCATCGCGCACGACGCCCCGCAGGGCGGTTTCGACCATCTTGTCGTAACGGAGCTGCTCTTTCGCCATTCGGACGCCGGCCTTTAAAAGGAAGTGTGGGCCTTCTGTTGCTAGGCGGCCCACGAACCCCACCTTCGAGTGCTACCCCGAAGGGATTTGATTTAGGCTAACCAGCCGCCGTTAGGCAGCGAGGCGAGCCTGAGCAACGTTGTCGTTGGCAACTATTGCAATGGCCCGATAACGGCGGAACCATGCCGAGCGAAGACCATGCCTTTACCACGCGTGTCGATCCTGTTTCGCCCCCATGAGCCCGCCCGCCGGAGCAACCGGAGAGAGGGGATTGGTGGAGGCGCCGGGTACCGCCCCCGGGTCCACAACGCTTATTCCGCAAGGCGTTTATCGCCATAGTCGGGCGAACCCGACGCCCGTAATATAAGCACGTCCGCTCCGTAAAGGAAGGGGGCAGGGCACTCCCCGCAGCCATAATTTTCTGGAATTTTCCCCCGCCTCGTCTAGGAATGGCGGTGGGGTCCGGGAGCGACCCCCCAGATGCTGGAGAACCCATGCCGATCACCCCCGATCAGCGCGCCGAGATCGACCGGCAGCGCGCCGTCACCATCGAGACCCGCCGCGCCACCGTGCCGGCGCTGGAAGAGATCCTGTACGAGCCCATCGAGGTGCTCGACCATGGGTTCGTCCGGGTCATCGACTACATGGGCGACGATTCGGCCGTGGTGCAGGCGGCGCGCGTCTCCTACGGCAAGGGGACCAAGAAGGTCAGCGAGGACGCCGGCCTCATCAAGTACCTGATGCGCCACCGCCACTCGACCCCGTTCGAGATGTGCGAGATCAAGTTCCACGTGAAGTTGCCGATCTTCGTCGCCCGGCAGTGGATCCGCCACCGCACGGCGAACGTCAACGAGTACTCGGCGCGCTACTCGATCCTCGACCGCGAGTTCTACATCCCGGCGCCGGAGCAGCTGGGCGCCCAGTCCTCCAACAACCGTCAGGGCCGCGGCGACGTGCTGGAGGGCGAGGAGGCGGCGCGCGTGCTGCAGATCCTGCGCGGCGATTCCGAGCAGTGCTACGCGCACTACGAGGAGCTGCTGAACGCCCGCGAGGACGGCACGGTCATCGACGAGTCCCGCCAGGGCCTGGCGCGCGAACTGGCGCGCATGAACCTGCCGCTGAACTACTACACGCAGTGGTACTGGAAGGTGGACCTGCACAACCTGCTGCACTTCCTGTCCCTGCGGGCCGACAGCCACGCCCAGTACGAGATCCGGGTGTACGCCGAAGCGATGCTGGACGTGGTGAAGCGCTGGGTTCCGGCGGTGTACGAGGCGTTCACCCAGTACCGCCTGGGCGGCGCCCACCTCTCCGCCACCGGCCTGGAGATCGTCAAGCGCCTGCTGGCCGGCGAGCCGGTGACGCAGGAGACCAGCGGCCTGTCCAAGCGCGAGTGGCGGGAACTGATGGAGTCGCTCGGCCGCGCCGAGTAGGGCGGGCGCGGGGAGCTACCGCGGCTCCCCGCCCGACATCCCGTTCGCCCACATGACGCCCAGCACCACGCCCTTGCAGCGCGGCAGCAGGGCCAGCGTCAGCGCCAGCGTCAGCGCCGGCCAGATGGCGAAGTGCACCCAGGCCTCGGGGTGGTAGGCCTGCTCCACCGACAGCAGCAGCGGCACCACGATGTGGCCGACGATCAGGATGGTCATCCACGGCGGCGCGTCGTCGGCGCGCATGTGGCCGTAGCGCTCGCCGCACGCCGTGCAGTGGTCGACCGGCTTCAGGTAGCGGTGCAGCAGCCGGCCGCGGCCGCAGGCGGGACAGGTCTGCATCAGGCCGCGCAGAACGGCGGACAGTTTGGAGCGCTTCTCGACGGGGATGCTCGTCATCTCGGGCCTTGTCGGTGGGGGCGGCGATGATATGGGGCGTCACGCACCGTCCGACACCGGACGCGGGCGCACGGCCTCTATGCGCCTGAGGATGTTCTCCAGCCGCATCTGCAGCTCGTGCGCGCACAGCGCGTAGGACCCGGCCCGCGCCTCGCCGGCGACGTCGGCCAGCGCCATCTCAAGCTCCTGGATGCGGGCGTCGCGGGGATCATCCTGTATTGAGGCCGGCATGCTGGGTCCATTCTTCGGCTGAGAGGCGCGCGCCGCCGGTTGACGGCGCGCGCGGGGCCGGCTACGGCATGCATCGGAACATCGTACGTCCGAGAAAACCCGACAAGAGGGACCGACACATGAAGATCTCGCGCGCCCTGCCGATGGCCGCCCTGGCGGTCCTGCTGGCCACTCCCGCCTTCGCCCAGAGCAAGACGGTGGCGATCACCGCCATCGTCGAGCACCCGGCGCTCGACGCCACCCGCGACGGCGTCGTCGCGGCGCTGAAGGAGGCGGGGTTCACGCCGGGCCAGAACCTGAAGGTCGACTACCAGTCGGCGCAGGGCAACCCGGCCACGGCGGCGCAGATCGCCCGCCAGTTCGTCGGGCAGAAGCCGGACGTCATCGTGCCGATCTCCACCCCCTCGGCGCAGGCCGTGGCGGCGGCGACGCGCGACGTTCCGGTCGTCTTCACCGCGGTCACCGACCCGGTCGGCGCGCAGCTGGTCAAGAGCATGGGCAAGCCCGGCGGCAACATCACCGGCCTGTCGGACATGGCGCCGGTGGGCGCGCACGTCGACCTGATCAAGGAGATCGTGCCGACCGCCAAGCGCCTGGGCGTCGTCTACAATCCGGGCGAGCCGAACTCGGTCACCATGGTCAAGGCGCTGAAGGACGAGGCGGGCAAGAAGGGGCTGAGCGTCGTCGAGGCGGCGGCCAACAAGTCGGCCGACGTGCAGACCGCGGCGCGCAGCCTGGTCGGCAAGGCGGACGCGATCTACGTGCCGCTCGACAACACGGTGGTCTCGGCGCTGGAAGCGCTGACCGCGGTGGGCGCGCAGGCGAAGCTGCCGGTCTTCTCGGCCGACACCGACAGCGTGGCGCGCGGCACGGTGGCGAGCATCGGCTTCGACTACTTCCAGGTCGGCAAGCAGACCGGCGCCGTGGTGGCCCGCGTGCTGAAGGGCGAGAAGCCGGGCGACATCCCGGTGGATCTGGCCAAGGGCACCGACCTGTTCGTCAACCCGAAGGCGGCGGCGGCGATGGGCGTCACCATTCCGGACGCGGTCGCCAAGCGGGCGACGAAGACGGTCGGGCAGTAAGCAACGTTTGCCCCCTCCCTGACCCTCCCCCGCTTCGCGGTGGAGGGGATGGCGGCGGAGCCTCCTCTCCCGCGAAGCGGGGGAGGGACGGGGAGGGGGCCCTGGGATTTGGATTTGATGACGGAAATCGCCTTCTTCGGCGCGGTCGAGATCGGGCTGGTCTACGCGCTGGTGGCGCTCGGGGTGTTCCTGTCGTTCCGGGTGCTGGACTTCCCGGACCTGACGGTGGACGGCAGCTTTCCCCTGGGCGCCGCGGTCGCCGCGACGCTGATCGTCGCCGGGGCCAACCCGTGGCTCGCCAGCCTCGCCGCCGTGGCGGCGGGGGCGGCGGCCGGGCTGGTGACGGCGCTGCTCAACGTGCGCTTCCGCATCCTGCACCTGCTGGCCTCGATCCTCACCATGATCGCGCTGTTCTCGGTGAACCTGCGCGTCATGGGCAAGCCGAACGTCGCCATCCTGATGCAGGACACGGTGCTGACGCCGTTCTACGGCCTGGGCCTGCCGGAGCACGTGGTGCGGCCGCTGTTCGTCGCCGTGGTGGTGCTGGCGGTGGTGGCGCTGCTGGCGCGCTTCCTGGCCAGCGAGTTTGGGCTGGCGATGCGCGCCACCGGCGTCAACGCGCGGATGGCGCGGGCGCAGGGGGTGGAGACCGACACCCACCTGTATTTCGGCATCGCGCTGTCGAACGGGCTGGTCGGGCTGGCCGGGGCGCTGTTCGCGCAGACCAATGGCTTCGCCGACGTGACCACCGGCATCGGCACCATCGTCGTCGGCCTGGCCGCGGTGATCGTCGGCGAGACGGTGCTGCCGCTGCGGGGCATGGCCGGGGCGCTGATCGCCTGCGTGGTGGGCTCGATCCTCTACCGGCTGGCGGTGCAGTTCGCGCTGTCGGCCGACGCGATCGGGCTGCAGGCCTCCGACCTCAACCTGGTGACGGCGGTGCTGGTGGCGGTGGCGCTGATCCTGCCGCGGATGAAGGTGCGCGCCGCGTCGGCGCCGAAGGTGGCGAAATGATCGAGGTGAAGGACCTGCACGTCGTCTTCGGCCGCGGCACGCCGCTGGAGAAGCACGCCCTGCGCGGCGTCGATCTGACGATCCCCGAGGGGCAGTTCGTCACCGTCATCGGCTCCAACGGCGCCGGCAAGTCGACGCTGCTGGGCGCGCTGGCCGGCGACGTGATCGCCGAGAGCGGCGCGGTCGCCATCGACGGCCTGGACGTCACCCGCTGGCCGACGCCGAAGCGCGCCGGCTACGTCGCCCGCGTCTTCCAGGACCCGATGGCCGGCAGCTGCGCCGCGCTGACCATCGAGGAGAACATGGCGCTGGCCGCGGCGCGCGGGGCGCGGCGCGGGTTCGGCCTGGCGCTGGGGCACCGCCGGCGGGACGTGTTCCGCGAGCGCATCGCCGAGCTGGGCCTGGGGCTGGAGAACCGGCTGCACGACCGCATGGGCCTGCTGTCCGGCGGGCAGCGGCAGGCGGTCAGCCTGCTGATGGCGACGCTGGCGGGCTGCAAGATCCTGCTGCTCGACGAGCACACCGCGGCGCTCGACCCCGGCACGGCGGAGTTCGTGCTGGCGCTGACCCGGCGCATCGTCGAGTCGAAGAACCTCACCGCGCTGATGGTGACGCACTCGATGCAGCAGGCGCTCGACTACGGCGACCGCACGGTGATGCTGCACGAGGGGAAGATCGTGCTGGACGTGGCGGGGGAAGAGCGCGCCGGGCTCGACGTGCCGCACCTGCTGGCGCTGTTCGCCCGGCAGCGCGGCGGCGTGGACATCAGCGACGATTCGTTGCTGATCGGCTGAGCCGGCCGCGGGTCTGCGGCGTTCTCTCCCTCAGACCCTCTCGCGCATTGCGTTGCAATGCGCTGCCGGGGAGGAGGTGCCGATGACGATCCGTGCGATCACGACCCTGGCCCTGCTGGCCCTGACCGCCTGCGCCAGCCCGGAGGCCGAGCTGGCCAAGCAGGCGCCGCAAACCTTGGTCGGCATGCCGAAAGGCGCGCTGCTGTCCTGCGCCGGGGTGCCGCAGCGCAGCGCCACCGGGCCGGACGGCACCGAGTACCTGACCTACGGCCGGCAGCAGACCAACGTCCACCGCGACCTCGATTGGGAGGCGGATGGCTGGATTCCCGGCCTGTGGCGGCCGGAGGTCTCCACCTGGACCACCAACTACAGCTGCGAGGCGACCTTCGCGGTTCGGCAGGGGAAGGTGGCGGAGCTGCGCTACAACGCCGACCGCGACATCCAGCTGTGCTACCAGCTGATCGGCGGCTGCCTGGGACCGGCGCGGTAGGGTCACGCCTTGCGGATCAGGAACGACATGGAATCGGCGCTGTGGAAGATCGGCGCACCGCACGCGCAGCGCATCGCTACGTAGTCGTACTGCGACCCGCCGCAACTGGCGCAGTACAAGGGCAGCCGCGTGCGCTTGTACAGCTCGACCGACGCGATGGAGCGGTACAGCGTGTGGACCTCGTCGACCGTGAAGAAGTCCGGCGACGCCAGTTGGGCGGCGACGCGGTCGGTGAGCCGCGCGTCGGTCGCCCGCAGGTGCTGGAGGGCGAGCAGCACGTGCAGGCAGGTCGCCGGCGGGGCCGGGTACCCGGCGCAGGTCTGCTGGTAATAGGGGTGCTCGGGGTGGGAGGTGTGGATGTCCTCCAGGATGTACAGCCCGCCGGAGCGCAGGTGCGGCAGCGTTTCCGCCAAGCACAGCGCCTGATGCTGCGGGACGTGGCTGCCGTCCTCGATCACCAGGTCGAAGGCGACGCCCGCGTCCTCCAACGCCAGCCGGACCTGGGCGCGGTCGCTCTGGTCGAGTCGGACGTAACGGATTCCCTCCTCCCGCGGCCACGTGTCCAACGGCTCCAGGATGTCGGCGCCGATGATGGCGGCGCCGGGGAACTCGTCGCGCAGCCAGCGGAGCGAATCGCCGCGGAAGATCCCGTACTCCAGGATGTTGCGCACCGGGCCCAACGTCTGGAACGCCTGCCGGTAGGTGTCGATGTACTGGTGCCAGAAGTGCTTGTCGGATTTGGTCCAGTCCGGTGCGCTCACTGCGGCCCCCCGTCGCCCTGCACGCCCATCAGCCAGCGGCGGGCGTCGTCGCGGCCGTCGAAGTAGCGGACCGCCATGGCGTCGCGGTCGATCCGCTGCGCCACCGTCTCCACCGCCACCTTGTTGAAGTAATAGACCGGCTGCACCAGCGCGACGTGGCGCACCCCGGCCTCGATGGCGCGGGGGATCCAGTTGGCGTTCAGCCACTCCTGGTCCTCGGCGCCGATCAGCTTGAAGGCGGTGATGTCGCCGAGAAGCTTCGGTGCGCCGTGCCCGATGATGGCCGCCAGCACGCGCTCGTTGGCCTCGCGGAACTGCGGGCTGGTGAAGTAGCCGCGCCATTCCATGACGACGCAGGGAACGAAGCCGTCGTAGCTGACGGCGCAGACCGGTTCGCTCATTCCCGTATCCCGATGCGGAACGGGAGGGCCGGAGCCCTCCCGTCTTGCCTCACTGCATGACGATGCGCGGCGCCTGCCGGGTGGCGCCGCCGCCGACCTTCTCCCACACCGCGCGGGCGATGGCGCGGTAGACCTTGGCGTGCGCCGAATCGGGCTGCGAGACGACGATCGGCTGGCCCTGGTCGGAGGTCTCGCGGATCGCGATGTCCAGCGGGACCTCGCCCAGGAAGTCGGTGCCCAGCGCCTCGGCCTCCTTGCGCGCCCCGCCGTGGCTGAAGATGTCGGTGCGGTGGCCGCAGTTCGGGCAGCAGAAGTAGCTCATGTTCTCGATGATGCCGAGCACCGGCACGTCCACCTTGCGGAACATGTTCAGGCCCTTGCGGGCGTCGAGCAGCGCGATGTCCTGCGGCGTCGAGACGATCACCGCGCCGGCCAGCGGCACCTGCTGCGCCATGGTCAGCTGGGCGTCGCCGGTGCCCGGCGGCATGTCCACCACCAGCACGTCCAGCTCGCCCCAGTTGACGTCGCCCAGCATCTGCTGGAGCGCGCTCATCACCATCGGGCCGCGCCAGATCATCGGCGTGTCCTCCGGCACCAGGAAGCCCATGGACATCACCTTGATGCCGTAGTTCTCCATCGGCTCCAGCGTCTGGCCGTCGTGGGTGACCGGGCGGCCCTGGATGTTCAGCATGCGCGGCATGGAGGGGCCGTAGATGTCGGCGTCCAGCAGGCCGACCTTCTGCCCGTTGGCGGCCAGCGCCAGCGCGAGGTTGACCGACGTGGTGGACTTGCCCACGCCGCCCTTGCCGGAGGCGACGGCGACGATGGCCTTCACGCCCGGCACCAGCTTCTTCTGCTGCTGCCCCTGGCCATGGGCATGCCCGTGGCCGCCATGGGCGTGGCCGTGGCCCTGCTGCTGCGCGGGGGCGCTCGGCGCGCCGGCCGGGCGGTGGGCGGTGAGCACGGCCGTCACCGAGGTGACGCCCGGCAGAGCCTCGACCGCCTTCTCGGCGGCGTGGCGGACGGGCTCGGCCTGTGCGCCGCGCTTGGGGTCGACCTCGATGGAGAACGCCACGTTGCTGTCGCGGACCACGAGGCCGGACAGCATGTTCAGCGTGACGATGTCCTTCCCCTGTTCGGGATCGATGACGGTCTTCAGCGCTGCAATAACTTGCGCCTCGGTGACCTGCGCCATGGTTGAAAACTCCGGTTCTTTCCCGATATCTGCGGATGACCGCCGGTTCAGGTGTGCCAAGCGGGAGGGCGCACTATAGAACTGGCCGGCAATAATGGTAAAGCGACCGGAAACACCGGCAACGAGACGCGAGGGGGATCACAGGTATGCCGTGGAGCAATCAAGGCGGGGGGCAAGGCGGGGGCGGCGGTGGCGGCCCCTGGGGGCCACCCCCCGGCAGCGGCGGTAACGGTGGTGGCGGGCCCAGCCCGTGGGGACGTCCGCCCGGCGGTGGCGGCGGGGGTGGCGGCGGCGGGCCGCAGCCTCCCGATCTTGAGGACCTGCTGCGCCGCAGCCAGGACCGGCTGCGGCGCGTGGTGCCCGGCGGCTTCGGCACCGGGCGCGGCCTGGCGCTGGTGCTCGGCGGCCTGCTGGTGCTGTGGGGGCTGACCGGCATCTACCGCGTCCAGCCGGACGAGCAGGGCGTGGTGCTGCGCTTCGGCGAATGGGTGCGCACCGAGCAGCCCGGCCTGCGCTACCACATGCCCGCGCCCATCGAGTCGGTGCTGCTGCCCAAGGTGACGCGCATCAACCGCATCGAGATCGGCTTCCGCTCGGCCACCGAGGGGCGCCGCAACGAGCGCGACGTCTCCGATGAATCGCTGATGCTGACCGGCGACGAGAACATCATCGACATCGACTACACGGTGTTCTGGGTGATCAAGGACGCCGGCCAGTACCTCTTCAAGATCCGCGACCCCGAGGGCACGGTGAAGAAGGCGGCCGAGAGCGCCATGCGCGAGGTCATCGGCCGCACCGAGCTGCAGCCGGCGCTGACCGAGGCGCGCGCGCAGATCGAGGCGGCCACCAAGCAGCTCCTCCAGGCCATGCTGGACGAGTTCGAATCGGGCATCACCATCACCCAGGTGCAGCTGCAGAAGGCCGACCCGCCGGCGCCGGTCATCGACGCCTTCAACGACGTCCAGCGCGCCCGCGCCGACCGCGAGCGCCTGCGCAACGAGGCGGAGGCCTACCGCAACGACGTCATCCCGCGCGCCCGCGGCGAGGCCGAGCGGCTGATCCAGGAGGCGTCGGCCTACCGCGAGCAGGTCATCAACCTGGCCCGCGGCGATGCCGAGCGCTTCACCAAGATCTACCAGGCCTACAGCCAGTCGAAGGAAGTGCTCGCCAAGCGCATGTACCTCGAGACCATGGAGCAGATCCTGAGCGGCGCCCACAAGGTGATCATCGAGGGCAACGCCGGGGGCGGCCAGGGCGTGGTGCCCTACCTGCCGCTCGACAAGCTCCAGCCCCCCGTGGCTTCCCCCGCGCCGGCCAAGGCCGGCCAGCAGCGCCAGTGAGGTGACGCCATGAACCGAACCCTCATGATCGCCGGCGTGGCGCTGGTGGCCCTGGTCATCCTGGCCTCGGCCTCGCTGTTCACCGTCACCCAGGCGCAGCAGGCGCTGGTCGTCCAGCTGGGCGCCATCAAGCGGGTGATCCAGGAACCGGGCCTGAAGATGAAGATCCCCTTCATCGAGGACGTGGTCTACATCGACCGCCGCGTGCTCGACCTCGACCCGCCGGTCGAGCAGGTGATCCTCGCCGACCAGAAGCGCCTGGACGTCGACGCCTTCGCCCGCTACCGCATCATCGATCCGGTCCGCTACTTCCAGTCGCTGCGCACCGAGCAGGCGGCCAGCGCCCAGATGGGCAGCGTCGTCAACTCGGCGATGCGGCGCGTGCTGGGCAGCGTGACGCTGCTGGCGGTGCTGTCGGAGGAGCGCGCGCGGGTGATGAACGAGATCCGCGACCAGGTGAACGCCGAGGCCAAGAGCCGCGGCATCGAGATCGTCGATGTCCGCATCCGCCGCGCCGACCTGCCCGAGGAGACCAGCCAGGCGATCTTCGCCCGCATGCGCTCGGAACGCGAGCGCGAGGCGGCCGAGGCGCGCGCCCAGGGCCAGGAGCAGTCGCAGCAGATCAAGGCGCGCGCCGAGCGCGAGCGCACGGTCATCCTGGCGGAAGCCCAGCGCGACGCGCAGATCCAGCGCGGCGAGGGCGACAACCAGGCGCTGAAGACCATCGCCGACGCCACCTCGTCGGACCCGCAGTTCTACGCGTTCTACCGCTCGCTGGAGGCGTACCGGAAGTCGCTGAACAAGGACGACACCACCCTGGTGCTGTCGCCGACGAGCGAGTTCTTCCGCTACTTCAACGAGTCCGCTCCGGGCGCCGCGCCGGCGCGGCAGGCGGCGCAGTAAGGGCATCGCTTGCCCCCACCCCGCTCCTTAGAGTGCATTTTACCCCTCCCCTGCAAAGCGGGGGAGGGGTAAGGGGTGGGGGCACGTGTTCCCCGAATCGAAGATCATCCATGGACGACCTCCTCACCGCCCTTGCCCTGCTCCTGGTGATCGAGGGCTCGCTGTACGCGCTGTTCCCCACGGGCATGCGCCGCATGATCGAACAGGCGCTCGCCGTGCCCGAGACGCAGATGCGCGCCGCCGGTCTGGCCGCCGCGGTGCTCGGCGTCGGCCTCGTGTGGCTGATTCGCGCAGCCTGAGCGTTGCGAATCGCCTTTTTTCCACCATACTCGTCTTCATACACTCGCGACCGGACTTTTGGCGGACGTCCGCGTGCCTGCTTGCAGGGCTTTCGCGCACGGATTACATCCGGCAGTCAGGACGCGTGTGAACCGCCGCCCGCGAAGGCGCGGACGTTCGTGGCAGGGAGATCACCCCAGTGAATCGAGACAACGACAACATCTTCACGCCGGCTCCGCGCCGCGGCCTGATCGGCCGGCTGGCCGCGCTGCCGATGGCCCTGGCCCTGGCCGGAGCGTTGAGCTTCACGGCGGTCAGCGGCCCCGCGGCGGCGCAGGCCCGCCCGGGTGGCCCGGCCAACGGCTTCGCCGACCTGGCGGAGAAGCTCCTGCCCGCCGTCGTCAACATCTCCACCACCCAGGCCGCCCCGCAGCGGGCCGAGCGCCCGGGCCGTCCCGGCGCCCCCGGCGGCCAGGACCGTCCGGAAGGCTCGCGGCCGGAGATCCCGCAGTTCCCGCCGGGCTCGCCCTTCGAGGAGTTCTTCAAGGACTTCTTCGACCGCCACGGCGGCGACCGGCCCGACGCGCCGCAGCGCAAGGCCACGTCGCTCGGCTCCGGCTTCGTGATCGACGCCAAGAACGGCTACGTCGTCACCAACAACCACGTGGTGCAGGACGCCGACGAGATCACCGTCATCCTGCAGGACGACACCAACATCAAGGCCGAGCTGGTCGGCCGCGACAGCAAGACCGACATCGCGCTCCTGAAGATCAAGACGCAGCACCCGCTGGTCGCGGTGCCGTTCGGCGACAGCGACGTCATGCGCGTCGGCGACTGGGTGGTGGCCATCGGCAACCCGTTCGGCCTGGGCGGCACGGTGACCGCCGGCATCGTCTCGGCCCGCCAGCGCGACATCAACGCCGGCCCGTACGACGACTTCCTGCAGACCGACGCCGCCATCAACCGCGGCAACTCGGGCGGCCCGATGTTCAATCTGGGCGGCGAGGTGATCGGCATCAACACGGCGATCTTCTCGCCGTCGGGCGGTTCGGTCGGCATCGGCTTCGCCATTCCGTCGAACATCGCCAAGACGGTCGTCGCCCAGCTCAAGGAGTTCGGCCGCACCAAGCGCGGCTGGCTCGGCGTGCGCATCCAGGGCGTCACGCCGGAGATCGCCGAGAGCCTCGGCCTGCCGGCGCCGAAGGGCGCGCTGGTCGCCTCGGTGACGCCGAACGGCCCGGCCGCCAAGGCCGGCGTCCAGGCCGGCGACGTGGTCACCAAGTTCGACGGCAAGGACATCAACGAGATGCGCCGCCTGCCGCGCGTCGTCGCCGAGACCGCCATCGACAAGTCGGTGCCGGTCGAGGTGTGGCGCAAGGGCAAGGCGCAGACCATGCAGGTCAAGGTCGGCGAGCTGGAGGCGGCCGAGGAGTCCGGCCTGCTCGCCAACGCGCCGGAGGAGCCCGAGAAGCCGAAGGGCAACGCCCCGAAGCCGACCGAGGCGCTGGGCCTGAAGCTGACCGGCATCACGCCGGAGCTGCGCCAGCAGTTCGAGCTGAAGGCGGACCAGAAGGGCGTCGTGGTCACCGAGGTGGCGAACGGCACCCCGGCGGCGGAGAAGGGCGTGCGCCCCGGCGACGTCATCATCGAGGTCGGCCAGGAGGAGGTGAAGGCTCCGGGCGACGTCGCCGCCAAGGTCCAGAAGGCGCGCGAACAGGGCAAGAAGTCGATCCTGCTGCTGATCGAGCGCCAGGGCGACCTGCGCTTCGTGGCCCTGCCGCTGGGGCAGGGGTAGGCATTTTTGCGGGGGTTAAGGCACCGGCGGGCGACCGCCGGTGCCTTTCTTTTTGGGGAAACCTGGTGTGACCGATGCCCTGCACGAGGCCCGCGCCCTGCTCGCCGCGGGGCGCTTCGACGCGGCGTTGAAGCGGCTGGCCGACGTGCCCGGCGCCGACGTGCTGCTGGGCGCCGCCCACGCCGCCCGGCGTGAGCCGGCGCGCGCCTTCGCGCATCTGCGCCGCGCTCTCGCGGAACATCCCAGCGACCCGGAAGCGCTCTTCCACCTCGGTCGCGCCCATCTGGCGGCGAGCGACGCGCACCGCGCCGTCGGCGTGCTGGAGAGCGTGGCGGCGCTGGCGCCGGAGCTGCCGGGCCTGACCGACACGCTGGCCGGCGCCTACCGGCGCGACGCCCGCTACGCCGACGCACTGCGCGTCGCCGCAAAGGAGCCCGATCCCAGCATCGACCTGCTGTACGAGGTCGGCCTCTGCCACAACGCGCTGGGCAACGCCGCGCCGGCGCTCGCCGCCTTCGACGCGCTGCTGGCGCGCGACGCCGAGCACGCGGCGGCGTGGCTCGGCAGCCACGCACCGGCGCTGCACCTGCACGGCCCCGACGAAGCGCTAAGGCGGGTGGAGCGGGCGGTGACGCAGCGCGGCGCCAACGGCAAGTACTGGGCCCTGCTCGCCGTCTACCGCCGGCTGCTCGGCGACGAGGCCGGGGCGCGGGCGCTCCACGCCTCGCATGTCGCCGGCCAGCCGCGCCGCCGGGCGCTGTGGGACTCGGTGGACGCCGTCGCGCCGTTCCTCAGCACCGACGTGCGGCTGTTCGCGCTGAGCGGCCTGCTGCTGGAGCACGCGGTGGCGCGGGCGGCGGTGCCCGGCCTGGTGCTGGAATTCGGCGTGCGCCGCGGCACCTCCATCGACCGCATCGCCGCCGTGGCGGGGCAGGCGGTGCACGGCTTCGATTCGTTCGAGGGGCTGCCGGAGGCCTGGGGCGCCGAGCCGCGCGGCGTGCTGTCCGCCGGGGGGCAGCTGCCCGCGGTGCGGCCGAACGTGACGCTGCACGCCGGCTGGTTCGAGGACACGCTGCCCGCGTTCCTGGCCGCCCATCCGGGCGACGTGCGGCTGGTCAACGTGGACAGCGACATCTACTCGTCGGCGAAGACGGTGCTGACCGCGCTGGCGGACCGCATCCGTCCAGGCAGCGTGCTGGTCTTCGACGAGTTCGTCGGCAACCGCACCTGGCGCGACGACGAGTACAAGGCGTTCCAGGAGTTCGCGCAGGCGACCGGCGCGCGCTGGGAGGTGTTCGCGCTGAGCCCGTTCACCAAGCAGGTCGCGGTGCGGATCCTCTGACTACTGCTTGATCGGCGTCTTCCCGTCCAGCGCGTCGGCCAGCGCCAGCGTCTGCAGGGCGAGGCTGCGCAGGTGGTTGGCCTCCACCGGGATGGCCAGCTGTGCGGCGCCGAACATCAGGATCAGCGCGCCCTTGCCGTCCGGCGACTGGCCGAAGGCCATGCCGGTCACCTCAGTGGGCGGCACGTCGGTGCGGATCTCCGGCTCGCCGGCCATCCCGAGCTGGCGCAGGCGGTTGTGCGCGACCAGGGCGTAGTTGAGGAAGGTCGAGGTGATGCCGGACAGGTGCTCGGGCAGCACCGCGGTGCGCAGTTGCGTGCCGTCGCTCAGCACCAGCGTGAACTCCACCTGCCGCTGGTCGTCCGACATTGCCGGATCGACCATGTCGATGACGTGGGGAGCCTTGCTCATCGCAGCCGTTCCTTATTTTGCCTCGGCGATCTCGCCGGCCCGGTAGCCCTGGGCGTACAGCAGCGCCGTGAGGTCGCCGTGATCGACGCGCGCGCGCGCCTCGGCCGCCACCGCCGGCTTGGCATGGTAGGCGACGCCGAGGCCGGCGGCCAGCAGCATCGGCAGGTCGTTGGCGCCGTCGCCGACCGCCAGCGTCTCGGCCACCGGGATGCGGTGCGCCCCGGCGTACTCCATCAGCGAGTCGAGCTTGCTCGTCTTGTCGAGGATCGGCTCCAGCGCGCGGCCGGTGAGGACGCCGTCTGCCACCTCCAGCTCGTTGCCGCGGTCCTCGTCGAAGCCGACCCAGTCGCGCACCCGCCGGGTGAAGCAGCGGAAGCCGCCGGACACCAGCACGCACACCGCCCCGTTGGCGCGCATGGTGGCGACCAGCGCCGCGGCGCCCGGCATCAGCTCGGCGCGCGCCCACACCTCGTCCAGCACGCGCTCCGACAGGCCCTTGAGGAGCGCCACGCGCTCGTGCACCGCGCCCTTGAAGTCGATCTCGCCATTCATGGCGCGCGCGGTGATGCCGGCGATGTGCTCCTTCAGGCCGACGTAGTCGCCGAGCTCGTCCAGCATCTCCTGCTGGATGATCGTCGATTCCATGTCGGCGATCAGCAGGCGCTTGCGGCGCGTGGCGCGCGGCTGGGCGATAACGTCCACCGGCAGCCCGCCCAGCGCGTGGCGCGCCGCGGCCTCCGCCTGCTCGGGCGCCAGCCCCTCGAAGGCGAAGTCGCAGGCGGCCCCCGGCGCCAGCCAGTCGGGCTTCGACACCTCGGCCCCCAGCCCCGTCAGGGCGGAGCGCACCGCCTGCGCCGCGTCGGCGTCGAGGACGGAGGTCGTGGGGTTGGCGATCAGCGTGACGACGGCTTGCATGGGGCACCGGTGCGGTTGGAGGGCGCGGGCGCTCCGTAGCACAGAGCGGGGGCGGCGAGAAACGGTCTTGGTGCCGGCGCGCCGGTTTCGTAGGGTGGGCCATGGACAGCACCCTGGTCATCGTCATCGGCGGCCCGACCGCGTCCGGCAAGTCCGGCCTCGCCGTCGACATCGCCGAGGCGTTCGGCGGCACCGTCATCAACGCCGACAGCATGCAGCTCTACCGCGAGCTGGACGTGCTCGCCGCCCGCCCCGGCGCCGAGGATCTGGCGCGCGCGCCGCACCGGCTGTACGGCGTGCTGCCCGGCTCCGAGCGCGGCTCGGCGGCGCGCTGGCGCGACATGGCGCTGGCCGAGATCGCGGACGCCCGCGCCGCTGGGCGGTTGCCGGTGGTGGTCGGCGGCACCGGGCTGTACCTGCGCGCGCTGATGGAGGGGCTGAGCACCGTCCCGCCGGTCCCGGAGGCGATCCGCCACGCGGCGCACGCGCGGCTGAAGGCGCTGGGCGGCGAGGCGTTCCGCGCCGAGCTGGTGGCGCGCGACCCGGCCATGGCGCGGCTCAACCCCGGCGACACCACGCGGCTGACCCGCGCCTGGGAGGTGCTGGAGGCGACCGGCCGGCCGCTGTCCGCCTGGCAGGCGGAGCACGCCGAGGGGCCGCCGCCGGGCCTGCGATTCCAGGTCTACGTCATCGACCCGCCGCGCGCCGACCTCTACGCCCGCTGCGACGCGCGCTTCGCCTGGATGCTGGAGCGCGGCGCGCTGGAGGAGGTGCGGGAACTCGACGCGCTGGGCCTGGACCCGGCCCTGCCGGTGATGAAGGCGCTGGGCGTGCCGGAACTGCGCGCGCACCTGCACGGGGACCTGTCGCTGGAGGCGGCGGCCGCCAAGGCGCAGCAGTCGACGCGGCACTATGCCAAGCGGCAGTTGACGTGGTTCCGCCATCAACTCCTGGACAAACGCGCGCAGGGCTGCCATGCCGTTCCTATGATCTATACGGCGGCGTCTCGGGATGCCATTCTCGGACCGCTTGAAACGACCTTGCGCGATTGAGTCTCTGGAGGACGGAAAGTGACTGTCGATTGGGGCCATGTGTTTGCCGGGCGCGTCTCCGGCATGAGCGCGTCCGAGATCCGCGAGCTGCTGAAGCTGCTGAACCGGCCGGAGATCATCTCCTTCGCCGGCGGAATCCCCGATCCCGACTTCTTCCCGTCTTCCGCCATCGCGCACGCCTACCAGAAGGTGTTCCAGTCCAACGCCGGCGCCGGCAGCGCGCTGCAGTACACCATCTCCGAGGGGCACACGCCGCTGCGCGAGTGGATCTGCACTTACATGGGCAAGCACGGCGTCCAGGCCGGGCTGGACGAGGTGCTGGTGACCAGCGGCTCGCAGCAGGCGCTGGACTTCATCGGCAAGCTGCTGATCGGCCCGGGCGACCTCGTGGTGGTGACCGCGCCGACCTACCTGGGTGCGCTGCAGGCCTTCTCGCCCTACGAGCCGCGCTACATCTCCGTCCCCATGGACGAAGAGGGGCCGGAGCTGGCGGCGCTGGAGGCGGCGCTGGCCGAGAAGCCGAAGTTCTTCTACCTCGTCCCCGACTTCCAGAACCCGAACGGCACCACCGTGTCGCTGGCCCGGCGCGAGGCGCTGCTGGACCTGTGTGAAAAGCACGGCGTGCCGGTGGTCGAGGACGCCGCCTACACCGAGTTGCGCTACGACGGCGAGCCGCTGCCGCCGCTGGTCGGGCTCGACGCGGCGCGCCACGGCGGGAAGCCGACCAACGTGATCTACTGCGGCTCCTTCTCGAAGACCATGGTGCCGGCGATGCGCGTCGGCTGGGTCCTCGCCACCGCCGAGGTGGTCAACCGGCTGGTGCTGATGAAGCAGGCGGCGGACCTGCACGCCAGCACCATCAACCAGATCATCCTGCACGACGTGGTCAGCCAGATCTTCGACAGCCACGTCAAGACGCTGCGCAGCCACTACAAGGAGCGCCGCGACGCCATGCTCGCCGCGCTGGCGGAATACGCCCCGCCCGGCGTCACCTGGACCAAGCCGCAGGGCGGCATGTTCGTCTGGCTGGAACTGCCGGAGCACGTCGACGGCACGCAGCTGCTGGAGCGGGCGATCAAGGAGGCCAACGTGGCGTTCGTGCCGGGCTCGGCGTTCTTCGCCGACCGTTCGGGCAAGAACACGATCCGCATGAGCTTCTCCGCCACCTCGCCCGAGCGCATCCGCGAAGGCGTGCGGCGGATCTGCGAGCTGCTGAAGCGGGTGTGATTCCGATAGGCCGTCGTGCCCGGGCTTGTCCCGGGCATCCGCGCGCTTGAGCGCTTCCGAAGGTTCGGGTGCGTGGATGGCCGGGCCTGGGCCCGGCCGTGACGGGGCGGTGCAGGCGCGGAGCGCTTACGTCTTCGCCGCGTCGAACGCCGCGCGGTCGTCGCGCACGATGTGGGTGATCAGCCGGTCCAGCATCCACACCTCGACGGTGCCCGCCAGGTCGGTCGGGCAGTCCTTCACGATGTCCTGGTGGATGGCGCGCGCCTCGCGGAGGATCTGCGCGTGCAGCCGGCGGTGCTCCGCGAGCAGCGGGCTGCCGAGCCGCTCCAGCTCCGCCTCCTCCGTCTCGAAGTGGCGGAGCGCCTCCCTTTCCAGCGCGGCAAAGCTCTCGCCGAGCACCTTCAGCACCGCATCGCCGCGGTGCTCGCGCACGGCCTGCCGGACGAGGTTGGCCAGTTCCAGCAGCTGGCGGTGCTGGGCGTCGATCACGCCCCGGTCGATCTCGTAGGCCGGAGACCATGCATAGGTCGTCGACATGGCCGTATCCTTCCCGAACATCCCTTCGCCCGGCCGGGAGCACGGCTGGCCGCGCCCATGATGGGAAGCGCGGCGCCGCCGCGTCAAGGCGGGCGCGGGTCGCGCATGCCGAGGGAGGGCGCCACGCGCCGGCCACGGGGCCTCAAGCCGCATGCCTGCCATGCGGGTGCGCGCAATATTCGGAAAAGCTGCGGCAAAAAAGCTTTATGAAACTTCGCAAAATGGGTTGACCTTCGGCACCGGTTTTGTCTAGCTTGCCGCTCCCGGTTGCGGTGCGGGAGGGGTAACCCTTTGTTTTTGCCTGGAAGGGCAGGGCGCCGCGGCGGGGAACGAGCGAACGACGCCCCGTCCGGGGGCGCCAGCAAAAAGGTCGAACCATGCCCGAACAGAAGCTGACCGGCGCGCAGATCGTCATCAAGGCCCTGAAGGACCAGGGCGTCGATATCATCTTCGGCTATCCCGGCGGCGCCGTACTTCCCATCTACGACGCGCTGTTCCAGCAGAACGACCTCAAGCACATCCTCGTACGCCACGAGCAGGCCGCCGTGCACGCGGCCGAGGGCTACGCCCGCTCGACCGGCAAGGTGGGCTGCGTGCTGGTGACCTCGGGACCCGGCGCCACCAACGCGGTGACCGGCCTGCTGGACGCGCTGTGCGACTCGATTCCGATCGTGTGCCTGTCCGGCCAGGTGCCGACGCACCTGATCGGCAACGACGCCTTCCAGGAGGCCGACACGACCGGCATCACCCGGCCGTGCACCAAGCACAACTACCTGGTCAAGGACGTCAACAAGCTGGCCCGCACGCTGCACGAGGCCTTCTACGTGGCGCGCACCGGCCGTCCCGGCCCGGTGGTGGTCGACCTGCCGAAGGACGTGCAGTTCGCCGAGGGCACCTACGTGCCGCCGACCGAGGTGAAGCACAAGACCTACCGCCCGCAGGTGAAGCCGGAGCTGAGCCGCGTCGAGGAGGCCATCGAGCTGATCGCCTCGGCCAAGCGCCCGATCCTCTACACCGGCGGCGGCGTGGTGAACTCCGGCCCGATGGCGGCCAAGCTGCTGACGCAGTTCGCCAGGATGACCGGCATCCCGGTGACCTCCACCCTGATGGGCCTGGGCGCCTTCGCGGCGTCGGAGCCGCAGTGGCTGGGCATGCTGGGCATGCACGGCACCTACGAGGCCAACCTGGCCATGCACGGGTGCGACGTGATGATCAACATCGGCGCCCGCTTCGACGACCGCGTGACCGGCAAGCTGTCGGAGTTCGCGCCGGGCTCGAAGAAGATCCACGTCGACATCGACCCCAGCTCGATCAACAAGAACGTCGCGGTGGACATCCCCATCGTCGGCGACTGCGCCCACGTGCTGGAGGACATGATCCGGCTGTGGAAGGCCAGGCAGAAGCAGCTCGACAAGGCGGCGCTGAAGGCGTGGTGGGCGCAGATCGACGCGTGGCGCGGCCGCAACTGCCTGAACTACCACCGCACCGAAGCCGTCATCAAGCCGCAGTACGCGCTGGAGCGGCTGCGCGAGGCGCTGAAGGGCAAGGACCACTACATCACCACGGAAGTCGGCCAGCACCAGATGTGGGCCGCGCAGTTCCTGCCCTTCGACCAGCCGAACCGCTGGCTGACCTCGGGCGGCCTGGGCACCATGGGCTACGGCCTGCCGGCGGCCATCGGTGCCCAGCTGGCGCACCCCGGCGCCATCGTGGTGGACGTGTCGGGCGAGGCCTCGTTCCTGATGAACATGCAGGAGATCGGCACCGCAGTGCAGTACCGCGCGCCGGTCAAGATCTTCATCCTGAACAACAAGTACATGGGCATGGTGCGCCAGTGGCAGGAGCTGCTGCACGGCTCGCGCTACTCGGAGAGCTACTCGGAGGCGCTGCCCGACTTCGTCAAGCTGGCGGAGGCCTGGGGCTGCGTCGGCCTGCGCGCCGAGACGGTGGCGGACGTCGACCGGGTGATCGAGCAGATGCTGGCGGTCACCGACCGGCCGGTGATCGTCGATATCATCGTCGATCCGAAGGAGAACTGCTTCCCGATGATCCCGGGCGGCAAGGCGCACAACGAAATCCTGCTTGGCCCGGAGGACAGCCCGTCCCAGGCCACGCCGGAGGACGGCATGGTGCTGGTGTAAGCAAGAACCACTGAGCTTGGCGGAGTTCCGGGTCATGGAAGAGAAGATCGAGAAGCACACCATCGCCGTGCTGGTGGACAACGAGCCGGGCGTCCTCGCCCGCGTCATCGGCCTGTTCTCGGGCCGCGGCTACAACATCGAAAGCCTGACGGTGGCCGAGGTGGACAACACCGGCCACACCTCGCGCATCACGCTGGTCACCTCGGGCACGCGGATGATCGTCGAGCAGATCAAGGCGCAGCTCGACCGGCTCGTGCCGGTGCACAAGGTGCGCGACCTCACCGACGACGGCCCGCGCGTCGAGCGCGAGCTGGCGCTGGTCAAGGTCGCCGGCACCGGCGACAAGCGCATCGAGGCGCTGCGCCTGGCCGACATCTACAAGGCCAACGTGGTGGACGCGACGCTGTCGTCGTTCATCTTCGAGCTGACCGGCACCACCGACCATGTCGAGGAGTTCATCGCGCTGATGAGCCAGCTCGGCATGGTCGAGACCAGCCGGACCGGCGTGCTCGCCATGTCCAAGGGCCCGGCCGGCTTCTGACGGACGGAACTTTTCCACCGCCGGCGGCGGAGTCGCTTGACGCGGCGCCGCCGCCGGTGGAGTAATCCGCCCGCAGTTGCGGGCAACACCAACATTTGTGAGACCAAGGAATCATCCCATGCGCGTCTACTACGATCGTGATGCCGACGTGAACCTGATCAAGGGCAAGAAGGTCGTCATCGTCGGCTACGGCAGCCAGGGCCACGCCCACGCCAACAATCTGCGCGACAGCGGCGTCAAGGACGTCCGCGTGGCGCTGCGTGCGGGCTCGGCCACCGCCAAGAAGGCGGAAGGCGCCGGCTTCACGGTCATGACCCCGGCCGAGGCCGCGGCGTGGGCCGACGTGGTGATGATCCTCACCCCCGACGAGCTGCAGGCCGACCTGTACCGCGACGACCTCGCCAAGAACATGAAGCAGGGCGCCTCGATGGTGTTCGCGCACGGCCTGAACGTGCACTTCAACCTGATCGAGCCGCGCGCCGACCTCGACGTGTTCATGATCGCCCCGAAGGGCCCGGGCCACACCGTGCGCGGCGAGTACCAGCGCGGCGGCGGCGTGCCCTGCCTGGTGGCGGTGCACCAGAACGCCACCGGCAACGCGCTGGACATCGCGCTGTCCTACGCCTCGGCCATCGGCGGCGGCCGCGCCGGCATCATCGAGACCACCTTCAAGGAAGAGTGCGAGACCGACCTGTTCGGCGAGCAGGCCGTGCTCTGCGGCGGCCTGACCGAGCTGATCAAGGCCGGCTACGAGACGCTGACCGAGGCCGGCTACGCCCCGGAGATGGCCTACTTCGAGTGCCTGCACGAGGTGAAGCTGATCGTCGACCTGATGTACGAGGGCGGCATGGCCAACATGCGCTACTCGATCTCCAACACCGCCGAGTACGGCGACTACAAGACCGGCCCGCGCATCATCACCGCCGAGACCAAGGCCGAGATGAAGCGCGTCCTGGACGATATCCAGTCCGGCCGCTTCGTGCGCGACTGGATGCTGGAGTGCAAGGCCGGCCAGCCGAGCTTCAAGGCCATCCGCCGCCGCAACGCCGAGCACTCTATCGAGCAGGTCGGCGAGAAGCTGCGCGCCATGATGCCCTGGATCGCGGAGCGCCGTCTGGTCGACAAGGCCAAGAACTGAGCCTTTCGGATTTCCGGAACGGAAAGCGCGCCCTTCGGGGCGCGCTTTTTGTTTGCGGGCGCCGAGCGCGGTCCGCATCCTGGCATGCGCAGGCACCTTCCCAACGGATCCGAGCCTGTCTCTTTCGCCATCCCCGCGAAAGCCGGGATGACGGGAGTAGGGACGTTCAGGCCATCAGAGAAGCGCCCCAACTGAAACAGGGAGGCCGTGATGCTGGTGGCCGTCCGCCGCCTCGCCGAGACCGACGCCGAAGCGTGGCGCGCCCTGCGCCTGGAAGGACTGGAACGGCACCCGCCGGCGTTTGGGGCGGACCGTGAGAAGGAGGCGGCGGAGCCGCTGACGTTCTTCTCCGAACGCATCGCCCGAACCGCTGTGTGGGGCGCGTTCGTCGATGACGCGCTGGTCGGAACGGTCGGCTTCTATGTCCTGCCGAACCGAAAGGAATCCCACAAGGGCATGCTGTGGGGCATGTATGTCCGGGAGTCCGCCCGCGGGCAGGGCGTTGCGCAGGCCCTGATCGAAGCCCTGCTCCACCACGCGGACCGCGTGGTGGAGGTTGTCCAGCTGGTCGTCGGCTGCGACAACCACAGCGCCCGCCGCCTCTACGAGCGCATGGGCTTCCACGTCTATGGCCTGGAACGCCGCGCCCTCAAGATCGAAGACCGCTATTACGACGAGGAACTGCGCGCCCGGTATCAAGCCAGAGACTAACGGCAGCCGGGCGGCGTCGCGGCCATGACGAAATCCGCGATGCCGCCGCCGAGCCCCGGCGCAAGCGCGCGGTGCGGGTCGCTGTAGGTTGCGAAATTGCTCGCCCGGTCCGCCGGAGCCTCTTTCAGAACATGATTCATCCCAGGCAGAACCAACAGCTTGGTGCCGGGCTTTGCCGCGGTGAGCAACTGGGCGTCAGCCAGCGAAATCTGAAGGTCTGTGGTGCCTTGAACGACCAGCGTCGGAACGCGCAGCTTCGCGAACTCGGCGGCGGGGTCAAGCGCAAGCCACGAAGCAAGATAGGGCTGCACGCTGGGGCGGAGCAGGGCGTGCAGGGCCGGCGGCGGGTTCGCAACGCGCTGCCCAGCTTCGACAGCCGACAGCACGCGATCCGCTTCCTTCCGCAGCGCTTTCTCCACACCGGCCTCGGCGAGCTGGCGGCGGATCGTCTGGCCAGCAGGCTCTCCTGCGCCTGCGACGCTGACCAGGGATGCAACGTCGGGCAGTTCCTGCGCGGCCCTGACCGCCACAAGGGCCCCCTCGCTGTGTCCAAGGACGCTCACCCGCGCGATGCCGGGCTGGCTGGCCATCCACATCGCCCAGGCGCGGGCATCCGACACGTAGGTTTCGAAGCGCAGATCGCTCTCATCCAGAGTCGGAACGCGGCTCATTCCAACGCCGCGCTTGTCCACCCTGAGCGCCGCGATGCCCCTGGCGGTTAAACCTGCGGCCAGCAGCTTCAGGCTGTCGTTCCGAAGCATGACGCCGTCGGGTAGCACGCTGTTGCCGTCCCGATCCGTGCTGCCAGAGCCCGCAAGGATCAGCACGCCCGGGGCGCAATGCTCCCCGTCAGGCCGCGAGAGCGTGCCATGGAGCGTAGCTGGGCCGAGGGACAACGCTGCTGGCGATTCCATCATCGTGCGCGCCGGCCATGTCAGGATCAAAGGAAGCAGAGCAAAAGCCGCGATCCAACGCCACCAGCCAGTCATCGCGGTCTCACCAGGGGCAGCGAAGAGCAACCTTCTGTATGGCGCAGCCCTTATGACGACGCCAGCGCTTCCGCCTCGCGCACGTTCGTTCCGGCGCGGGGGCCTACTTCCCGTTTCCGTTTACCACGCTCAGCTTCGGCAGCTTTTCCGCAATCCCGTACAGGCTCTCCCTCCGCCGCAGCTCGGCGAAGATGTCGTCGGGGTGGATGTCCAGCGAGGCCCAGAGCACGGCGATGTTGTAGAGCAGGTCGGCGCTCTCGTTGATCACGCCCTCGCGGTCCTCTGCCATGGCGTCCAGCGCCACCTCGACCGCCTCCTCACCGACCTTCTTGGCGATCTTCTTCGGGCCGGCGGCGAACAGCTTGGCGGTGCGCGAATCCGAGGGTTCGCGGCCCTTGCGCTCGCGGACGGCGTCGTACAGGCGACGGAGGTCGTTGGACATATCGTGCGGTCTTCTCCGGAAATTTCCTTTGTTTCAAATTAACCTTTCCGGGCAGCACTTTCCATCACCCAACCGACCAGGGTCGGGCGTTGTCACAATCAAAGGGATTATAACTTTCGATCAGGAGTCGCGCGGCGTCGCGCCGCTCGCTTCGTCGGCCTTCGGGCGCTCGTCGGACAGGGGCTGGCCGGTCACCAGGAAATGGACGGTCTCGGCGATGTTGGTGGCGTGATCGCCGATGCGCTCCAGACCCTTGGCGATGAACAGCAGGTGCATGTGCGCCTGGAAGCGGTCCGGGGTCTCGGCGGCGGCGGCGGTCACCGCCTGGACGACGCTGGAGTGCAGCGCGTCCACCTCGTCGTCGTTGCGCCAGACCTGCAGGGCGCGCTCGGCGTCGCCCTCCACGTAGGCGTCGATCACCGTGCCCAGCCGCTCCCGCACCAGCCGGCCGAGCGCCGGCAGCCCGGCCAGCGCCGGCGTGTCCGGCAGCCCGCGCAACGCGGCGGAACGCTTGGCGATGTTGGCGGCGTGGTCGCCGATGCGCTCCAGGCTGCCGGCCATCTTCAGCGCCGCCATCACCTCGCGCAGGTCGTCGGCCACCGGCTGGCGCAGCACCAGCAGGCGCATGCTGGCGGCCTCGATCTCCTGCTGCTCGCGGTCGAGGCGGCCGTCGCCGCGCACCACCTCTCTGGCCAGCGTCGGGTCGCGCTGCACCAGGCAGGCCAGCGCACCGTCCACCTGGGTTTCCGCCGCCCCGGCCATCTCCACCACGCCGGAGCGCAGCTTCTTCAGCGCCTCCTCGTAGGCGGTGACAATGTGGCGGTGGGGCGGCTTCATGGAGGTCTCCGGGGCAAGTGGGCGCACCTTACGCGTTTGCCCGGTGATTGGCATCCGATAAGCGCAAAGGTGCCCACCGCCACGACAAAGCCGTTGCGGCGCCGCAGCGATTCCCCCTAGAACAGGCGGGGCCGCGGCGCGCGGGGCATAACGGAAAATTAACCCTGTTGGGCCAGTGTTCAGGCCGTTCGGGGCCTGCCGCACGGTCGCCTCCGACCCGCACTCTCCGCTTGAGCGCGGTCAAGTGTTCGTCTATGCAACGGGCGGCGGATGCGGTTCCTCGGACCCGCGATGCCGGCCAGGCCGTCTCAACCGCATGAAGAAGTAGTCGGGTCCATGCTTTCCAAACTTCTCGGCGTTCTGTCCGCCGACATGGCGATCGATCTGGGGACGGCCAACACCCTGGTCTACGTGAAGGGCCGCGGCATCGTGCTGAACGAGCCGTCGGTCGTGGCCATCGCCAACGTCCGCGGCAAGAAGCAGGTGCTGGCCGTCGGCGACGAGGCGAAGATGATGCTGGGCCGCACGCCCGGCAACATCCAGGCCATCCGCCCCCTCCGCGACGGCGTCATCGCCGACTTCGAAGTCGCCGAGGAGATGATCAAGCACTTCATCCGCAAGGTGCACAACCGCCGCAGCTTCGCCAGCCCGCAGGTCATCATCTGCGTGCCGTCGGGCTCCACCGCGGTCGAGCGCCGGGCCATCCAGGAATCGGCCGAGGCCGCCGGCGCGCGCCGGGTCTTCCTCATCGAGGAGCCCATGGCCGCCGCGATCGGCGCCGGGTTGCCGGTGACCGAGCCGACCGGCTCGATGGTCGTGGACATCGGTGGTGGCACCACCGAGGTGGCCGTGCTGTCGCTGGGCGGCATCGTCTACTCGCGCTCGGTGCGCGTCGGCGGCGACAAGATGGACGAGGCCATCATCGGCTACATCCGCCGCACCCATAACCTTCTCGTCGGCGAGGGCTCGGCCGAGCGCATCAAGAAGGAGATCGGCTCCGCCTGCCCGCCGGAGGACGGCGAGGGCCGGATCCTGGAGATCAAGGGCCGCGACCTGATGAACGGCGTGCCCAAGGAGCTGATCATCTCCGAGCGCCAGATCGCCGAGTCCCTGGCCGAGCCGGTCTCGGCCATCGTCGAGGCGGTCAAGGTGGCGCTGGAGCACACCGCGCCGGAGCTGGCGGCCGACATCGTCGACAAGGGCATCGTGCTCACCGGCGGCGGCGCGCTGCTGGGCAACCTGGACTTCGTGCTGCGGCACGCCACGGGGTTGCCGGTCTCCATCGCCGATGATCCGCTTTCGTGTGTCGCGCTGGGCACAGGCCGCGCGCTCGAAGAGATGAAGACGCTGCGAAACGTCTTGGTCAGCGCTTACTGATCGTGTAATCCTCGATTGGATACCGCGAGCCCCGTGATTCGCCTGAAACGCATCGGGACGAAGCCACGGGGCGCGTGGCGGCCAGCCTTCCTGGACGGGATGATCCTGTGAAGCCGCGAACCTCCGGATCCGTCGTTCGCCTTGCCGCGCCGTTGCGGGCGCTCGTCCAGCGATTCTCGTTCCTTCTGCTGGTCGCCGCTTCGGTCGCGCTGATGATGGTGGGCAAGGTCGATCCGGCCTTCGTCGATACGGCGCGCTCGCGCGTCACCGACGCCTTCGCGCCGATCCTCGACGCCCTGTCGCGCCCCGCCGCCACCGCCGCCCGCGTCATCGAATCCGTCGTCGATCTGCAGAACGTCTACGAAGAGAACCAGCGCCTCAAGGCGGAGAACGCCCGCCTGACGCAGTGGCGCCAGGCGGCGCTGCGGCTGGAGGCGGAGAACAACAGCCTGCGCTCGGTCCTGCGCTACAAGCCGGACCCGGCGGCGTCCTACATCACCGCGCGCGTCATCGCCGCGCCCGGCGCCACCTTCTTCCGCACGCTGGTGGTGACCGCCGGCAAGCGCGACGGGGTGCGCAAGGGGCAGGCGGCGCTGGCCGGCTCCGGCATGGTCGGCCGCGTGGTCGAGGTGGGCGAGTGGTCGTCGCGCGTGCTGCTGATCACCGACATCAACGCCCGCGTTCCGGTCGTTCTGGAAAGCTCGCGCCAGCGCGCGCTGCTGGCGGGCGACAATTCCGACCAGCCGAAGCTCATCTACCTGCCGCCCGACGCGGTGGCGACGGTGGGCGAGCGGGTGGTCACCTCGGGGCATGGCGGCGCCTATCCGCCCGGCATCCCCATCGGCGTCGTCGCCTCCGTCGGCGAGCGCGGCGTCCGTGTCCAGCCCATCGCCGACCTGTCGCGCCTGGAGCACCTCCGGCTCGTCGATTTCGGGCTGCCCGGCGGCCCCGGCGAGGTGGATCCACAGCGCGACTGGAAGTAACACGGGCTCCACGGAAACAGAGCGCGCCGCCGGCGCGATTGGCAGGGTATGACCGTTACTCTCTGGCAGCGTCTGGACAAGACCGGCCGCAACCTCGCCCCGTTCGCGGTCACGGTGATGTTGCTGCTGCTCGGCATGGTGCCGCTGCAGATCCCGTCCTACACGGAGATCGCGCCGGCGCTGACCCTCATGGCCGTCTACTACTGGGCGATCCACCGGCCCGACCTGCTGCGGCCGGGGGCGGTGTTCGCGCTCGGCCTGCTGCAGGACCTGCTGTCGGGGGCGCCGCTCGGCCTGAACGCGCTGACGCTGGTGTGCGTGCACTGGGCGGTGCTGACGCAGCGCCGCTTCTTCCTGGCCAACACCTTCGGCCTGATGTGGGTCGGCTTCGCCCTGATCGTGCTGGGCGCGGCGGTGCTGCAATGGCTGGTGGTGTGCGCGCTCAGCGCCTCCGCGGTGCCGTTCAACGCCCCGTTCTTCCAGGCGCTGCTGACCCTGGCGCTGTTCCCCGTGTTCGCGTGGCTGTTCATCCGCGTGCACCGGGCCTTCCTGCAAGGCTGAGCCCATGCCCAGACTGTCCGCCGAGCGCGACACCGACCGCTACCGCAGCTTCACCCGCCGCATGCTGGTGCTGGGCGGGCTGAAGGTCGGCCTGCTGTCCACCCTGGCGGGGCGGCTTTATTACCTGCAGGTCGTGCAGTCGGCCAAGTACACCATGCTGGCCGAGGAGAACCGCATCAGCCTGCGCCTGATCGCCCCGTCGCGCGGGCCGATCACCGACCGCTTCGGCGTGCCGCTGGCGATGAACCAGCAGAACTACCGCGTCGTCGTGGTGTCGGAGCGCACCAAGAACATCCCCGAGACGCTGGACAAGATCTCGCAGGTCGTGCCGCTGACCGACGGCGACCGGCGGCGCGTCATGCGCGAGATGCAGCGCAAGCGCCGCTTCGTGCCGGTCACCGTGCGCGAGAACCTGACCTGGGAGCAGGTGGCGACGCTGGAGATGAACATGCCCGACCTGCCGGGCGCGGCCATCGACGTCGGCGAGATCCGCTACTACCCGTTCGCCGAGGCGACGGCGCACATCCTGGGCTACGTCGGCGCGGTGGCGGAGGCGGAGCTGAACGGCGATCCCGTGCTGTCGCTGCCCGGCTTCCGCATCGGCAAGGGCGGCCTGGAGAAGTTCCACGAGAAGAACCTGCGCGGCACCGCCGGCACCAGCCAGCTGGAGGTCAACGCCGTCGGCCGCGTTATCCGCGAGCTGTCGCGCGACGAGGGGCAACCCGGCCGCGAGGTGCAGCTGACCATCGACATCGGGCTGCAGCAGTTCTGCCAGAAGCGGCTGTCGGAGGAGCAGAGCGCCGCGGCCGTAGTGATGGACGTGCACACCGGGGCGATCTACGCGCTGGCCTCGCACCCCACCTACGACCCCAACCAGTTCACCATGGGCATCAGCGCCGAGCTGTGGGAGGAGCTGCTGTCCAACCCCACCACGCCGCTGACCAACAAGGCGGTGGCGGGGCAGTACCCGCCCGGCTCGACCTTCAAGCCGGTGGTGGCGATGGCGGCGCTGGAGGCGGGGCTGGTCGGCCCGAAGCACACCGTGCACTGCCCCGGCTGGATGGAGCTGGGCGACCACCGCTTCCACTGCTGGAAGAAGGGCGGCCACGGGTCGGTGGACATGGTGGGGGCGCTGCGCGACTCCTGCGACGTGTTCTTCTACGACCTGGCGCGCCGGCTCGGCGTCGACCGCATCGCCGAGATGGCGAACCGCTTCGGCATGGGGCACGCGTCCGGCCTCGACCTGCCGCACGAGCGGCCGGGCCTGATCCCGACGCGCGAGTGGAAGAAGAAGGCGCTGAACCAGCCCTGGACGCAGGGCGAGTCGCTGATCGCCTCGATCGGGCAGGGCTACGTGCTGGCGACGCCGCTGCAGCTCGCCACCATGACTTGCCGGCTGGCCAACGGCGGCTTTGCGGTCAAGCCGCACCTGACCAAGCAGGTCAAGGGTGTGGCGGCGGAGACGACGAACTGGCCGAGCCTCGGCGTCAAGAAGGAGCACCTGGAGGTGGTGATGGCCGGCATGAACGCCGTCACCAACATCCAGGGCGGCACCGCCTACAAGGCGCGCATCACCGAGCCGGGGTTCGAGATGGCCGGCAAGACCGGCAGCGCCCAGGTGCGACGCATCACCATGGCCGAGCGCAGCACGGGCGTGAAGAAGAACGAGCAGCTGCCCTGGCGCGAGCGCGACCACGCGCTGTTCGTCGCCTTCGCGCCCGTCCACGCGCCGCGCTACGCCATCGGCCTGATTGTCGAGCACGGCGGCGGCGGCTCCACGGCGGCCGCGCCGATCGCGCGCGACATCCTGCTGGAGACCCAGAAGCGCGATCCCGGCCGCGCCGCGGTGGCCGATGCGCCGGAGCCGAAGGCCCCGCCGTCGCGCGGGTGAGCGGGCGGAAAAATCCGCGGTGCACCGGCGCTTTTTGCTATCGACAAGCTCCGGAGCCTTTGCTATACCGCGGGCCTCGCCGGACGGAACGAAAGTACGGACGGGCGGTTTCCCAGGAAGCCGTGCAGTCGAGTGAGATGGGCGCATAGCTCAGTTGGTAGAGCAGCTGACTCTTAATCAGCGGGTCCAAGGTTCGAGTCCTTGTGCGCCCACCATCTCCTCAAGACGCCGACACAGGATGGGCGCATAGCTCAGTTGGTAGAGCAGCTGACTCTTAATCAGCGGGTCCAAGGTTCGAGTCCTTGTGCGCCCACCATCCTGTTCCGACCTGACCACAAGGCCGCCTCCGGGCGGCCTTTGTCGTTTCCGGGATGATGTTGCCCCCCTCTCCCGCGAAGCGGGGGAAGGCTGGGGGAAAAGCGGCATCCAAAAGCAAAGACGCCGCGCGGCGGAACCCGGCGGCGTCTTTGGGGCAGCTCGTCCTTAAAGGCGACTCGATGGATCGCAGGCTATTCGGCGGCGCCGCTCATCACGCGCGGCCGGGCGACCGGCTGGCCGTTGCGGTAGTCCTGCAGGCGCGTGGCGCGCAGGCCGCGCACGCCGTGGCTGTCGATCAGCCGCTGCCAGGACAAAAACTCCTCCACCGACAGGGTGTAGCGGCGGCACGCCTCCTCAAGGCTGATCAAGCCCGAGCGCACGCCGGCCACCACCTCGGCCTTGCGCCGCATCACCCAACGCTTGGTGTTGGGCGGCGGCAGATCCTCTTCCGTTATCGGGCGGCCTTCCGGGCCGATGATCGACGCTCCGTTGGAGCCATCGTCGCTCATCAAGGTATCGCGAGATGACATGCGCGGACGCTCCACCACTGCTAGTGCTCTCCACGGTTGGGGAGTGTAACCGGGGCCACTTAACAAATACCTAAACGATAGGGTTAATGCTTTAGATGTCAAATAACTCGGCGAATTGGGCTCGAATGCCGGATATCCGGCCGGCCGCAGGGTGCTGCCGGCGGCCGGCGTGCAGCGTTCAGTGCACCGAATCGATGGAGGAGAGCTTCAGCTCCTTGCCACCCACCATCAGCGTGGTCTCGCCGTCCTTGGAGCCCACACCTTCGACGCGGCCGAACGTGTAGGTCTTCGGCGAGATGACCTCGCTCTCCTTCTCGCCGGTGGCCGAGGCGGTGATCTTGTAGGTGCCGGCGGGCACGGTGTTGCCCGACGAGTCCTTGTAGTCCCAGTTGAGCTGGTGCTTGCCGGCCGAGGTCTCACCCTTGAAGGTGCGCACCGTCTTGCCCGACGAATCGAGGATCTTGACGTCGACGCTCTTGGCCTTGCTGTCGAGCGAGTAGGCGAGCGGCGTGTCGGTGGTGTTGGCGTCCAGCGTGAAGCTGGAGCCCTCGTAGGACACCGTCTTGTTCAGGTAGCCCAGGTTGCTCGACGCCAGGGCCGACTGCTGCATCGACACCAGCTTGTCCAGGCGGGTGTTGGTGCCGATGTTCTGCTCCACGTTGGCGAACTGCACCAACTGGGCGGTCATCTCGTTGGTGTCCATCGGCTTCGTCGGATCCTGGTTCTTCAGCTGCGTGGTCAGCAGCGTCAGGAAGCTTCCGAAGTTGTCGCCCAGGCCCTTGAGGGCCGAACCCGTCGTGCTCGTCTCCGTCGTCTTGACGTCGGCCTTGTCGGACGTCTTGGTCTGCTGCCACTTCGTCTGGAGCTGCGAAACGTCCATGCCGTTGACGGTGGAGGTGGTGGTCATGACGGGGTCCTTTCCGGGTGGGCGGGTCAGACGCGCACGTCGACGCGCCCGGGTCCTAGGGTGAGGGTCTGCAGGATCGCCGCGTCGTCGACGGCGTCATCGCCGCCGCCGAAGCCGCGCCCCCGCTTGCCCGTGCTCTGCCGGCCACCGTCCTGCTGATCCGCGAAGGAAGGGGCGCCGTCGTCGCGCAGGCTGAAGCTGAGGCTGTCGCTGTCGGCCTTCAGTCCAGCCTCTTGCAAGGCCCGTTCCAATCCGCGCGCGTCGCGCTGCAGAAGCTCCAGCGTCTGCGGCCGATCGACCGCCACGATGGCGCTCACCCGCCCGTCCTGGGCGATTTCCAATCGGATGTCGATGCGCCCCAGTTCCTCCGGCTTCAGCATGATGGTGAAGCGCTCGTTGCCGTCGGCCACGTGCTTGTGAATGTTGACCGCGACCTGATCGGTCACGCCCAGCGGCAGGTGCGGCGACCGCATGGTCCGCAGCACGGCGGGGGCCGCTGCTTCGGTCGGGGCGGCAGGCTTGGCCGCGTCGGCCGGCAGAATGTGCCCGGTCGCCTGGTCCTTGTTGCCGGGCGCCTCTGCCGTGGGTGCAGCCGGCGCAGCGCCGGCGATCTCCTGCACCGCCGCGGCGTCGGCAACGGCGGCGGTGGAGTCCAGGGTGCGCGCCGGCGCGACCGGCTCGGGCGTGGCGACCTGCGGCTGCGGCGCGGCGGCGTCGCGCACGGCTTCGGCCGCCCCCTTGGCGGCGGGCTTCACGCCGGACTTCTCGGGTGTCTTGTCGGCGGCCTTCTCGGCCGATCGGGCGTCGAGCAGGCTGGCCAAATCGTCGGGCAGTCCGGCCTGGCCCTCGCCGGCCGTCTCCGGCGCTTTGGTCGTATCGGGCTTGACCGCGGTCTCCGTCGCCTCCGCCTTGCCGGCGGGCGTGGCGTTCGCCGTCTCGATGGTGCCGGCGCCGGCGATCACGTCCGCCTTATCGGCTTTCGGCGCTTCCGGCTTGACCGGCGCCGTCTTGCCGGCGGTCGCTTCGGCAATCGTCGGGTCGGTCTTCGCAGAGTCGGTGGTGGTCCCGGCCGTGGCGGGGATCGCGGCCGGCTGCGCGGCTGCGGCTGCGGCGGCAGCCGTGATGTCGTGGAGGGCCTTGTCCGGATCAGCCGGCTCCGTTTCGGCGGACGGAGCGCTGGGCGGAGCGGCCGGGGGCGCCGTCATGGCGGCGGCCATCGCGGCCATTGCGGCCGGATCGGCGGGGACGGCCGTCGGCGTACCAGGGGCGGGCGCAGCGGCGTTCACCGCGGCCGGTTGCTCGGCCGTGGCTCCCGGTTGGGCCGGGGTCTGGGCGGGGGCTGGCGCAGGCGTGCCGGACGGCTGGGCCGCCGCCGCGGCGAGCGCGGCGTCGAGGGCCGTCTGCGCCGCCTCGGCCATCGCCGGATCGATCGCCGTCCCGGCGGGCTGGGCCGGCTTGCCGGTGATGGCGGAGCTGGCGGCATCGGCGCCGGTGGCGATCACGGGATCGCCGGCTTTCCCCGGCACCGGAGCGGGGGCGCCCGGTTCGGTGGCAGGGGCGACGGTGACGTCGGCGGAGGCCTGGATGGTGGTCGTGGTGGTGACCGAACCGTCCCCGGCGATGAGCTGCACGACGGTTTCGACGACCGTCACCTCGGCCTCCACGACCGTGCCTTCGGGAGCGGCGCCGGCCTCGGGCGTCGCGAGTTCGACGGGGAGCCGCTCGGGGGTGTCGGGCTGGCCATCGGTTGCGGTGTCGGTCGCATCGCCGCCGTCGGTCTGGCCGGCGGCGGCCGTCTCGGCGTCGGCGGTCGCCTCGTCGGTCTTGGCGTCGCCGGTCGTTTCGCCCTTGTCGGCCTTGCGGGCGCCGTCGCTGCGTTCGGTGCGGGCCGGCTTGGCGGCGGTGGCGTGCTCGCCGGCCTTCTCCGGCGCCTTCTCCGGTGTCCTGGCGGGCGGCGCGTCGTCCTTGGCCGCGGGCTTGGGCGCCCTGTCCTCGGCGTGCGCCGCCTTGCGGGCGCCGTTTGCGGCGTGCGCCGCGTCGGCGCGCGGCGAGCGCGGCGGGGCGCGCTCGGCCGCCGGCTTCGGAGCCGCCGGCTGGGTGTCCTGCCAGCGGGTCGCCTGGAGCGGTGGGCGCTCGGTGGCGGGCGCGTCGGTCTCGGGCTTGCGGGCTTCCTCACGGGGAGCGGCGGGCTTGTGCGGCTCGGGCTTGCGGGCTTCCGGCCGGCGCTCGGCGGCGCGCGTCGCAGCCTGGTCGAGAAGCTGCGCGAACAGGTCGTCCTTGGCGCCCGTCGTCGCGGCGCCCACGGACGAGGAGTCGAAAGATGTCTGCGGGGCGAACGTGCGGATTTCCATGGGACGCCTTCCTTGCGCTGGCTTCTCACCTGCGGTGTAGCAACTCCCGGGCCAGATGCTTCATCGTGGAAGTTCAAGGGCTTGAGCGGCGTGCCCGGCAGTTCCCGCCGGGGGGCGGCAATTTCCGCCGGGTGGGCCGGCGCTTCTTGCCGGCCCCAAAAAGAAAGGGGCCGCCGTGCGGCAGCCCCTGAAGTTTGGATGGATGGAGGTGCTGAAATGCTTAGAGACAGGCGTTCAGCGTCGCCGAGGTCTGGGGGCCGCGCGTCGGCGCCCCGTAGCCGCGCAGCAGCGGGCCGTTGGATTGCCGCGGGCCGTAGGCCACGCCGGGCGCGGTCTGGCGCAGCTGGTTCATCGCGTGCACCATCATGTCGACCAGCGTCTGCTGCGTCTCGCCGGCGAGCTTCAGCGCGTGCACGTTGGCCCGCGCGCTCTCCGACAGGGTCTGCGTCGCGGCGGCGAGCCTTTCCTTGAGATCCGGGGCGAGCGCCGCCATTCCGGCGCGGTCGATGCGCAGCAGGCGCGACAGCTCCTCGTAGGCGATGCACAGCGGGTGCTTGCCGTTGGCCAGCGCCATGACCTCCTCGGCCGGCCGATGGTCGCGGACGGCGGCGGTCTCGCGGTCCATCTGCTGGGCGAGGCGGGCGCAGAGGTCCACCAGGGCGACCGCGCGCTCCTCGGCGTTCCGCGGCAGGTTGACCGGCTTGCGCTCGGTTGGGAAGCGGACGTCGACCTTATCCATGGCTGTTGGCCTCCTGGGCCCTGAGAAGCTCGCGATAGACGGAATCGGCGATGCCGATGCCGCCGCGGGAGCTCATCTGCTTGCCGTACTCGTTGACCAGCAGCGAGCGGAACATGTCCTCGCCATGGCCGCCGCCGAACATCGGGTCCGTCTCCACGGTCTCGAACATCGGCGCCAGCATCTGGCTGAGGAACTGCGTCTCGAACTCGTTGGCCGCCTTGCGCAGCTTGGAGTCCACCGCCGGGTCCACCTTGCCGCTCCCCTGGCCGCCCGCGGGGGCGCCGTAGGCCTTGTGGGCGGCGCGCTCGACCAGCGGGTTGAAGCGGGGGGCGGGCAGGGCGGGGGTTTGCAGGGCGGCGTCCATCAGATCACCTCGATCTCGGCTTGCAGGGCTCCGGCGGCCTTGATCGACTGGAGGATGGCGATCATGTCGCGCGGGCCCACACCCAGCGCATTCAAACTCTGTACCAACTCCTGCAGGGTGACGCCGGAGTTCATGACGGCGAGGCGGTTCTGCGACTGGTCGTCCACCTGGATGTCGGTGCGCGGCACCACCGCCGTCTGGCCGTTGGAGAACGGGCCGGGCTGGCTGACCTGCGGGGTCTCGGTGATGCGGATGGTCAGGTTGCCCTGGGCGATGGCGACCGTGGAGATGCGCACGTTCTCGCCCATCACGATGACGCCGGACTTCTCGTCCACCACCACGCGGGCCACCTGGTCTGGGGTGACGCGCAGCTGCTCGATCTCGGTGAGCAGGCCGACCACGTCGCCGCGCCGCGCCGGCGGCACCGTCAGCAGCACCGACGAGGGATCGGTGGCCTGGGCCATGTTGCCGCGCAGCTGCTGGTTGATGACCAGCGCCACGCGCTGGGCGGTGGTGAAGTCGGGGTTGCGCAGGGACAGGCGCAGCACCGGCAGCTCGGCCAATGCGAACTGGATCTCGCGCTCGACCAGGGCGCCCGAGGCGATGCGGCCGGAGGTCGGCACGCCGCGCGTCACGCTCGCCCCCTGGCCCGAGGCGGAGAAGCCGGACACCGCGATCGGCCCCTGACCGACCGCGTAGACCTCGCCGTCCGCGCCCATCAGTGGGGTGACCAGCAGCGTGCCGCCCAGCAGGCTCTTGGCGTCGCCCATGGCGCTGACCGTCACGTCGATGCGCGTGCCCTGCGCGGCGTAGGCCGGCAGCGTCGCCGTCACCATCACCGCCGCCACGTTCTTGGTGCGCAGGTTGGTGCCGCGGGTGTTGACGCCCATCCGCTCCAGCATGCCGATCAGGCTCTGCTCGGTGAAGGGCGAGTTGTTGAGGCTGTCGCCGGTGCCGTTCAGGCCGACCACCAGGCCGTAGCCGATCAGCATGTTGTCGCGCACGCCCTCGACGTCGAGGATGTCCTTGAGCCGGGCGGAGGACGCGGCGGCCGGGGCCGTCAGCGCCAGCGCAAGGCCCGCGGCCAGCGCAAGGCGGGCGACGATGCGGAGGAGGGCGGTCAGGGCGGTCTGTGTCATGGCGATGGTCTCTTCGCAAAAGCTCGCCTGAGCCTATGCGAAGCGCGTGCCAAGCCCGTAACGTCAGGTTCTCGTGCGCCGCCCGGTCGCCGGCGTCCAGTTTTTGCCCCAACGAGTCGGCACTTTTTGCCCAATTGCGGCAAACCTTGACCGGGTGTAAAGGTAAACGGGAGTGAAGTACGCCCTTTTCCGCTATGTGGTTGCGCAGAACATGAAAGTCGAAGGTCCCGGAAATCTTCGCGGCAGCGGCACGGTCCGGCGCACCGGCAAGGCCGATGCCTCGGGCGGCGCCAGCTTCGCCAAGCAACTGGTCGGCGACACCACCGCGACCCAAGGCGTGACCGGCGCGTCTGGCGTGTTCGGCGTCTCCAGCATGCTGGCGCTGCAGGAGGTGGACGACGCCACCGCGCGCGCCTCGCGCGGCAAGATGCGGGCGGAGGACATGCTCGACGTCATGGACGAGATCCGCCACGGCCTGCTGGCCGGCACCCTGTCGTCGCAGAAGCTGATGGATCTGCAACGAGTCGTACAGTCGCGCAAAGAGCAGGTGGACGACCCGAAGCTGTCGGAGATCCTCGACGAGATCGACCTGCGGGCGCAGGTGGAACTGGCCAAGTTGCAATCCTCGTGACACGCGCGGGCGCCGTTCGGTCCGAACGGGAAACCTTTTCGGGACTCCAAGGGCTTGCCTGTTTTCGCGATGCTCATCCGCAGGGTTGCGGGGCGGGGGCGGTCTACCTATACTCCGCGCCGCTCAGATTACCCTTTTGAGTTGGAAGCCATCGGATGTCCTCGCCGCTTCTGCCCCCGGGCTACACGCCGTCTGAAGACGAGCCGTTCATGAACCCGACGATGCGGGAGTACTTCCGCCAGAAGCTGCTGCGGTGGCGGGCGGAACTCCTCGCGGAGTCGAACGAGACGCTGCACAGCCTTCAGGAAGGCGGGATCCAGGAGCCGGACATCGCCGACCGCGCGTCCGCCGAGACCGACCGCGCCCTGGAACTGCGCACCCGCGACCGCGAGCGCAAGCTGATCTCCAAGATCGACGCGGCGCTGGAGCGCATCGTGGACGGCTCCTACGGCTATTGCGAGGAGACCGGCGAGCCGATCTCCGTGCGCCGCCTCGACGCGCGCCCCATCGCGACGCTGAGCCTGGAAGCCCAGGAGCGGCACGAGCGCATGGAGCGCACCCAGCGCGACGACTGAACGACGCCGGCCCCGGATCAGGGCGGACCGGCCGGGAATCCCGGCAGGCCGCCCTTTATTCATGCGCGCGAGTCGGGCGCCTTGCGGAACAGCGCCACGTTCCGCCCGGCCATCTCCAGCGCCCAGCCGAATCGGCCGGCGATCCAGGCCAGCGTTTCGGGCCGGTAGAAGGTGACGTGGCTGACCTCGCGGATGTAGGGCCAGCCGGCGAACGCCGCGTCGTCGTACAGAACCCCAGTCATCAGCGCCAGCCACCCGCCCGGCCGCAACAGCGCGTCGAGCTGCGCGAATCCGGCGGCGGGCTGGTGGAAGTGCTCGGCCACCTCGGTGCAGGTGACGAAGTCGTAGCGGCGCGCCAGGGCGTCGGCGTCGGGATGGAACAGCGGGTCGTAGTTGCGCACCGCGAAGCCGCGCTCTCCCAGCATCGCCGCGATGGCCGGTCCCGGCCCGCAGCCGAAGTCCAACCCCTCCGCCTCCGGTTCCAGGCGCTCCAGCAGCGGGTCGGTGACCTGCGCCAGGAAGCGGCGGTAGCGGGGATCGCCGGGATCGTTGCGGTGCAGGCCGTATTCGGCCCGCTCCTCCTCCGGCGTGGGCAGCTGCGCCGGGTCGAGGACGGTGAGCGCGCAGGCGCCGCAACGGAGATAACGCCGGCCGCGCACCTCGGCGAACGGAGTGAGGGTGACGGCGTGGCACAGGGGGCAGGGCAGGGGCATGGGAGTCTCGCTCATTCCGGGCGAACGCTCCGGCCGGCCATTTCAGCCCAGCATCAGTCCAGCGTCCAGCGCGTCATCTCGGGAAAGGTCGGCAATCCGTTGTCGTGCAGAAGGCCGTACACGCCGGAGAACCCGGTCATGCCCGCTTGCGCCAGGGCCATCGGGCCGTAGTGGGTTCCCCGCTCCAGCCACGCCAGCATCGGATGAGTCCCCTCGTACTGGTCGCGGTTGTAGGACTCCGGGAAGAAGACGCAATCCATCGGCAGCCCGAGATGCCGGACGACGGCGTAGGACCAGGCCTGGGACATGAACTCGCCCATCTGCGCCGCCCGGGCGAGTTCCGGATTCGCGGGCTCCTCCGCGACGAGGGCCTCGATGTCCGCCTGCAGGTCCCTGCCCAGGCGCGGCCAGTAGCGGCGCGGCACGACGATGATGTGTCCGGCCTCGTGCAGGAGGTCGCCCGATCCGGTCAGCGTGCCGGGATCGACGTGGATCACCCCGGCGTGGATGTTCACGCCCGGCAGGAAGCCATCGTGCGCCCCCTCGCCGTACGCGACGCCCAGGCCGATGCCGCGCAGGAAGGCGACGATGGGCTCCAGCGCTTCCGGGTGATGCATCCGCCTTCTCCGTTTGTTTAAAATCCGCGTGGATCATCGCGGAATGAGCGCGGGCAGGCAACACGTGCCGCTGGATGCGGGTGTTTCGCGTTGTCGCAGTGACGAATCCAGGGCAAACTCCTTGTCGGCGGCAGGCCCTATGCAAAATCCTCAACAATTTAATCAAAAGGGTTTCACCCGTTTGAAGATATTGCTGCCACGGACGCGGAAGGTCATATCGCGGGTTGAGCCGAGGTCGTAAATTCAACCCGGCCTGTTGATTGCCGGGGCACACGTTGTGAAGTCAAAGAAGCCTTCCCTGGATACCGAGACGCTGCTGCTCGGTCCGTTGCCGACCGATGCGATCAACTGGGCGCTTGATCTGGACCTCGAACCGGGCGTGACGGTGCTGACCGCGATCATCAGCAAGCATGTTCGGCGGCGCCACCCGGACGATCACGCACGTTGCCTGCCGCACGTGGCCTCGGTGGTCGCCGCGCCGCTGTATGTTGGGGATGACTTCCGTAACCCCGGCAAGATCGAGCTGATCGGGCGCGTTTCCGCGCTTGGATCGGCGTTGCTGGTCGCCGTTGAGATGACAAGGAACGAGCGCGGAGAGTACGAGGTGCGGTCGTTTTACCCCGTCAAGGACGGCAAAGTGCAGCACCGCCTCCAACGAGGCTTCCTGAAACGCGTGCAGAAACGCTGAAGGCCCCGCGTGGGCGGGGCCTTTGAAACTTGGTTTCGGAACTTGAGCCGGGATGCAACCCCCGGATCTCTTCGCCCTTACAGGTTACTTCACCCCACCGGCCGCAGCCGGCTTGGTGCGTGAGACAGCCGTTCTCACCTCAGCAAGCTCCGAAACCCCTTCTATATCGGCTCGTTGGGAGCATCCGTCAACCAATCCGGCAACTCCGTGTCCAAAAGGAAAGGCCGGCAGTTTCTGCCGGCCCTTTCTGCCCACCCGCCTCGCGACGCCGGGTTCTCCGGCGCGCGGATCAGAACGGCGAGATGATGTCGAAGATCTGCTGGCCGTAGCGCGGCTGCTGCACGTCGCTCAGCTGGCCGCGGCCGCCGTAGGCGATGCGGGCCTCGGCGATCTTCTCGTAGCTGATGGTGTTCTGCGCGGTGATGTCCTCGGGGCGGATCACGCCGGTGATGTTCAGGTCGCGCAGCTCGTAGTTCACGCGCACCTCCTGGCGGCCCTGGATGACCAGGTTGCCGTTCGGCAGCGTCTGGGTGACGAGCGCAGCGACCTTCAGCTCGATCTGCTCCTTGCGGGTGATGTTGCCCTTGCCGTCGTTCGAGCTCTTGCTGGAGGCGTCGAGCAGCTTGGAGGGATCGACGGCGCTCGGCAGCGCGTTCTTGAACTGGCTCTCCAGGCCCAGCAGGCTGGGCAGGCCCATGTTCTCGCTGTTGTCGCGCGACTTCTTGGTCTCGTTGGCCATCTGCGCCTGATCGTTGATGGTGATCAGCACCGTCAGGATGTCGCCGACCTGCTTGGCGCGCTGGTCCTTGAAGAACGCCTTGGAGCCCGAGCGCCACAGCGAGTTGGGGTTGCGCTCCGTCGGCATCGGCGTCGGCATCGGCAGGCTCACCGGCTGGTAGCCCGGCTGCGTGTACGGATCCTTGATCTGGCTGAGCTGCGGGCCGGAGCCGACCTCGGACAGCCGGGTCGCGGCGTTGCAGGCGGCCAGCGACGCGGCGAGGGCGGCGGCCAGCGTGAGCCGGGCGGCGATGCGGAGGGCGGGGCGGGCGGTCATGGCTGCGTTCCTTCGTCGGTCGTGAGCCGGGCGATTTTTGCCGGCCGGGTGGGGCTTGCCCTACTTAGCTGCAACGGCCGTGCCAGGGCGGCCGACCGACACCCGGCCGGGGCCGGAGACCACCGCCTCGACGATGCGGTTGGACGCGGTGTTGACCACGCGGATCACGTCGCCCTTGCCGCCTTCCTGCAGCGCCTTGCCCTGCGTGGAGAGCGACATGCTGCCGGTCTCCAGCGTGATGGTGACGAGCGCACCCTTGTCCACGATGCGCGGCGACTGCAGGTCGCGGATGCGCACCGGCTGGTTCACCGGGATGCCGCGCTTCGGCGTCATGCCGATCAGCTGCGCCTCGGTGGCGGCGACGTCGGTGCCGGCCTGGTCGGCGCGCAGCTCGACCCAGTCCACGTCGCCCGCGGTGATGGTGTCGCCCGGCGACACGCGGTGGCTGAGCACCGGCACGTCCACGGTGCCGTACGCGCGGCCGGAGACCGGCAGGCGCGCGGTGGTGCCGGGCACCACCAGTTCGGCCGCGAAGCGGGCCTGCACCGGGTTGTAGTAGAGGTTCTCGACCCGCGCCGCGCCGGTCGGCGTCTGGCCGGCGGGCACGCGCAGCTCGGCCGCGCGGTTGTCGATCTCCAGGCGCATGCGGCCGACCGTGATGTGGCGCGCCAGCGCCTCGCCCAGCGCCGCTTCCGCGTGGGTGGTGCCGTACACGAGGCTCTGGGGCTCGGCAGAAAACGCCGGGCCGGCAAGAAGTGCCAGGCCGAGGTTGCCGAGGAGGAGGGCGCGGGCGGCGGTGCGGCGGAACATGGCGGGTACTCCGTGGAACGCGGGACAGGCGGCGCGCGGCGTCAGCGCATCTGGCCGGCCTGCTGCATCATCTCGTCGGTGGTCTTGATGACCTTGGAATTCATCTCGTAGGCGCGCTGGGCGGAGATCAGCGTGGTGATCTCCTGCACGATGTTGACGTTCGAGGTCTCCAGCGCACCCTGCACCAGGCGGCCGAAGCCGGGGGAGCCGGGGTTGCCGGCGACCGCCTCGCCCGAGGCCGGGGTCTGCATGAACAGGTTGTCGCCCACCGCCTCCAGGCCGCCGGCGTTGGCGAAGGCGGCCAGCTGGATCTGCCCGACGTTCTGCGGATTCACCTGGCCGTCCAGCTTCACCATCACCTCGCCCGACGGGTTGATCGCGATGTCCACCGCGTTGGTCGGGATGGTCATGGCCGGCTGCACCTGGTAGCCGTCGGCGGTGACGATCGTGCCCTCGGCCGACAGCTTGAAGTTGCCGGCGCGGGTGTAGGCGGTGTCGCCGCTCGGCAACGCCACCTGGAAGTAGCCGGTGCCGTTGACCGCCACGTCCAGCTTGTTGTCGGTGACGTTCAGGTTGCCCTGCTCGAGGATGCGGCCGACCGAGGCGACGCGCACGCCGGCGCCGATCTGCACGCCGGTCGGCACCGTGGTGCCGGCGTCCGACGAGGTCGAGCCGATGCGGCGGAAGTTCTGGTAGAGCAGGTCCTGGAACTCGGCGCGCTGCTTCTTGAACGCGGTCGTCGTCGAGTTGGCGATGTTGTTCGAGATGGTCTCGACGTTGAGCTGCTGGGCCAGCATTCCGGTGGCACCGATGGCGAGGCTGCGCATGGCTGTATACTCCCGTTTTCTTCGCTCAGACGGTGCGGCCGAGCCGCTGGATGACGTTGCGGATGCGCTCGTTCTCGGTCTCGATCATCTTCTGCGCCTGCTGATACTGGCGGTTGATGTCGATCATGTTGGTCATCTCGAGAACCGGCTTCACGTTGGATTGCTCAAGCATACCCTGTGCCACTTTCGTCTCCGCCGGGGCCGCCTGGGGCTCCTCGTCGCTGACGTAGAGGCCGGCGCCGACCTCGGTCATCATCTGCTCGCGCCGGAACGTCACGACGTTCAGGCGGGCGACCGGGCCCAGCTCGGTGGTGACGGTGCCGTCGCCCTTGACCTCGACGGTGGTGGTGTTCGGCGGGATGGTGATCGGCTGGCCGTTGTCGGCGAGCACCGGCAGGCCGCTGCCGTCCACCAGCTGGCGCTGGGCGTCCATGCGGAACGAGCCGTTGCGGGTGTAGCGGCGGCCCGACGCGGTATCGACGGTGAAGTAGCCGGGGCCGGTCAGCGCCAGGTCCAGCGGGTTGCCGGTGCTGATGGTGCCGCCGGCGGTCAGGTCGCGCACCACGGCGCGGTCCTGGACCATGCTGACCTGCTCGTGCATGGCGGGGCGCTGCAGGAACTCGGTGAACATCACGCGCTGCTGCTTGAAGCCGGTGGTGTTCATGTTGGCGACGTTGTTGGCCACAATGTCCATCTGCCGGCGCAGCGCGCTCTGGCGCGACAGGGCGATGTAGATCGGGTTTTCCATCGTCGTCTCTTCCGGTTCTCGCAGCCGCTGCGACCACCGCATCGGCGCTGAACCCTATGCAGCCGGCGTGCCAATCCGGGAAAGTCGAGGATTCCGCAGGTGGGCGGGCGCTGCGGCGGGGTTTGCCCGGCAAAAGCTGCCGCGCCCGGACGGAACTGCCGGGCAAGGTTGGGCCGCACCGGGGCGTTCCGTCCCCACGTGGTGGAGACGGTGCGGGCCGCGTGGCCGCCGAGGGCCGCGCCGGCAGGGCCGGAGGCGCTGGGATACGGGCCACCGCCGTCCTGCGGCGCGACCATGCGGGCAGGGGAGGGCGGAGACCCGTGTCCGAACGGACTCCGGGCTATGTCGGGGGAGAGCTAATCAAGAAGCGTGCCGGTGGCGGCTTGCCAAGGCGGAAGGGCCCCCCTAGACTCCCTGGCATGAACGACATGTTGCATGTTCGTCGCATCGACCCCGAACGCCGCGATGCGCTCAAGAAGGCGCTCGACGACGAGATCGCGCTCGGACTGGAGCAGGTCCGTTCGGGACAGGTTGCCGATCTGGATGCGCTGTTCGACGCGCTGGAGCACGAACTCTCCGCCGAAGCGAACGATCCTCAGGGCCCGCGCTGAGGTCAGATGCGCTTCGCATCCGAGCTTGCCCCCCTTGAGATCAGGAGCGCCATCGAGGATCGCGCTGCTGGAGTGCGGTCGCCTGTCGGCGCAGGCCTTCCTGGGGGATATTCGGTCGGCCGTCGATCGGCTCCGCCGCTATCCGGAGAGCGGATCGGCGCGGCCGGATCTGACATCGCTTCCGGTTCGCTTCTGTCTCGTTCAGACTCACTGGATCGTCTGCACGCCGGCCCCCTTTCACGTGGTCCGATTCCTGTACGCCGGCCGCGACATCATGGCCCTGATGGGCTGAGCGCGCGCCTTCCGTCCCATTCCGGTCTCCTTGCCAACCCTCTGTGGTCACACCGCTTCCGTGCCCGCTGAAAGGACTTATTAACTATCCGAAAGATACGGTGATCCCGTCCGGAGACGACCGGACTCCCTCGCTCGCGCAACGGATTTTTCATGACGGCGCACGCCGACGACGACGACCTCGCCACGGAAGGCTTGCCGCGCAAGAAGTTCAGCGGCAAGAAGCTTGTGCTGTTCGTCATCCTGCCGTTGCTGCTGCTGATCGGCGCCGGCGCCGGCGTGTACTTCTCCGGCGTGCTGGACATGCTGCTCGGCAAGAAGCAGGAGGAGCACGTCGAGGAGAAGCCGCCGCAGGTCGAAGGCCCGCCGGTGTTCTACGATCTGCCGGACATGCTGGTGAACCTCAACAGCTCCGGCAAGCGGCCCGCCTTCCTGAAGATCAAGATCTCCATCCAGGTGTCCAAGCGCGAGGACGTCCCGGCCATCGAGCACGTGCTGCCGCGCATCGTGGACAACTTCCAGGTCTACCTGCGCGAGCTGCGCCTGGAGGACCTCAAGGGATCGGCCGGCATGTACCGCCTGCGCCAGGAGCTGCTGCTGCGCATCACCGCCGCGGCGTACCCGGTGAAGGTGAAGGACGTGCTGTTCCGCGAAATGCTGGTTCAGTGAGTGCCGGTTCGATGAAGGGGCGCGTCGGGAGCGGACGATGAGCAACACGGACGAGCTGAGCGAAGAGGAACGCCTCGCCGCCGAATGGGCCGCGCTCGCCGAGGACAGCGGCGACATGGGCGGCGACGGCGGCGGCGGCTCGACCCGCGTCCTGAACCAGGACGAGATCGACAGCCTGCTCGGCTTCGACCAGGGTGCCGGCGGCGACGGCGACAACTCCGGCATCATGGCGCTGGTCAACAGCGCGCTCGTCAACTACGAACGCCTGCCCATGCTGGAGGTGGTCTTCGACCGCCTCGTCCGCATGATGTCGACGTCCTTGCGCAACTTCACCTCCGACAACGTCGAGGTCAGCCTCGACCAAATCTCGTCGGTGCGGTTCGGCGACTACCTGAACTCGATCCCGCTGCCGGCCATGCTCTCCGTCTTCAAGGCGGAGGAGTGGGACAACTACGGCCTGATGGTGGTGGATTCGGCGCTGATCTACTCGATCGTCGACGTGCTGCTCGGCGGCCGGCGCGGCACCGCGGCCATGCGCATCGAGGGCCGCCCGTACACCACCATCGAGCGCAACCTGGTCGAGCGCATGGTGCACGTCGTGCTGTCCGACCTGTCGGCGGCGTTCGACCCGCTGTCGCCCGTCACCTTCCGCTTCGACCGGCTGGAGACCAACCCGCGCTTCGCCACCATCGCGCGGCCCGCCAACGCGGCGGTGCTGGTCAAGCTGCGCATCGACATGGAGGATCGCGGCGGCCGGCTGGAGCTGATGATCCCCTACGCCACGCTGGAGCCGGTGCGCGAGCTGCTGCTCCAGATGTTCATGGGCGAGAAGTTCGGCCGTGATTCGATCTGGGAAACCCACCTGGCGTCGGAGCTGCTGGTCACCGACGTCGATCTGTCGGCCGTGCTCGACGAGATCACCATGACGCTGCACGACGTGCTGAACTGGCGCGTCGGGTCGCGCATCCTGCTGAACGCCACGCCGGACGGCGCCATCGAGCTGCGCTGCGGCGACGTGTCGATGTTCCAGGGCCGCATGGGGCGCAAGGGCGGCCACATCGCCGTGCGTCTCGAGAAGGAACTGCCCAAGCAGGAGGTCATGCGCCTATGAGCCCGACCGTCTCCCTGGTGCTCGACCTCGTGATGATGGGGCTGCTGGTCGCCACCATCGCCTACGCCATCATCCTGAACCGGCAGATCGTGCGCCTGCGCGAGAGCCGCAGCGAGCTGGCCGAGCTGATCCAGGGCCTGAACGACGCCATGGCCAAGGCGGACACCAGCGTGCGCGGCATGAAGGCGACCGCGCACAACACCGGCGAGGGCCTGCAGAAGACCATCGAAAAGGCCGCGACGCTGCGCGACGAGCTGCAGTTCATGGTGGAGGCGGGCAACACGCTGGCCGACCGCCTGTCCGGCTTCTCCGACGACCGGCCGCGCCCGGCGGCCGTCAAGCCGGCCGTCGGCAGGCCCCAGGGGCTGCGCCCGCTGCTCGACGAGCTGGACGAGGGCCGCGCCGTGCCGCCCGCGCCGCCGGTGGCCCGCCGTGCGCCGCCCTCCGACGACGACCGCCCGCGCGAGGGCGAGGAAGGCCTGTCGCGGGCCGAGCGCGAGCTGCTGCGCGCCATCGAGAACCGCCGCTAAGGGGGTCCAATGACCGACACCACCGCTCCCGCGGCCCCCCGGCCCCCCGCCACCGCTCCGGCATCCACCGCGAAGCCCGCGGCACCGGCGTTGCCGAAAGCCGCGCCGAAGCCGTCCGCCAAGCCCGCCGCGAGGAAGGCGCCCGCCCGCAAGCCGGCCAAGCCGAAGCGCGAGCCGCTGGTCGCGCGTCTGGCCGCGCGGGCGAAGGAGGTGCGCTTCCGGGTATTGCCGCTGATGATCTTCGTCGCGGTGCTGCTGCTGGGCATCCGCGTCGGCGAACTGTGGCGCCTGGCGACGCGCGACTACCGCCTGCCCGAGTTCCCGACCTCGCTGGCCGAAAACCCCAAGCCGGTGCCGCCGGCGGCCAACGGCGCTCCCCAGCACGGCGCCAAGCCGCCGGCTCCGGCTCCCGCTGCGGCACCGGCTCCCCCGGCCCCGGGCGGGGCGAGCAACGCCGCCATGGCCCCGGCCGACGGCGAGTTGGCCCAGCACTACGCCGCCCGCCGCGCCGAGGCGGAGCGCCGGCTGAAAGACGTCGAGCAGCGCGAAGCCCTGCTGGCCGCCACCGAGAAGCGTGTCGAGCAGAAGATCCAGGAACTCGACAAGATGCGCGCCGACATCCAGAAGATGCTGCGCACCGGCGACGAGAAGCAGAGCGCCCAGATCGAGAGCCTGGTCAAGATCTACGAGACCATGAAGCCCAAGGAGGCGGCGCGCATCTTCGAGGAGCTGGACATGCCGGTGCTGCTCGACGTCATCCAGCGGATGAAGGAGCAGAAGACGGCGCCGATCCTTGCGTCCATGGACCCGCTGAAGGCGAAGCAGGTCACCTCCGCCCTGGTCGAGCGCCGTGTCATGCCGTCGTTGCCGCAGCAATAGCGCGTCCGGCTCGGTTAACCCCGTCTTAACCGAACCATTTTAGGTTAAAACGGGCTCGGAAGGCCCGATTCGCTTATCTTTTGCGCGACGGCGCGGACGGGTCCTGCCATGACGACAGCCTCCCCGATGGCGGAGCAGAAGCTCCTCAGACAGCGCCTCGACGCCGCGGCGGCCGAGGCGCGTACGCCGCTGTCGCGCGACATGGTGGCCGGCATCGTCCGCGAGGTGCTGGACAGCATGGGCGGCGACGTCTCCGCCCACGACCTGCGCCTCTACCGCGAGCTGGAGGAACTGGCGCGCTACATCCACCACGTGAAGAGCGAGGTGGCGGCGATCCGCCCGGCCGACATCCGCGACGAGCACATCCCCACCGCCACCGACGAGCTGGACGCCGTGGTCGGCGCCACCGAGAAGGCGACCTTCGCCATCTTCGACGCCTGCGACGCCATCGGCGCGGTGGCCGGGGCGGTGGACGCGGAGAACGGCGGCAAGCTGAACGACGCCGTCACCCGCATCTACGAGGCGTGCAACTTCCAGGACATCACCGGCCAGCGCATCACCAAGGTGGTCAAGGCGCTGAAGCACATCGAGACCAAGGTGGAGGCGCTGGTCGCCGCGCTGGGCGAGGAGGCCTTCCACGCCTCCGATCCGGTGCCGCCGGCCGCCGAGGTGGACGAGGACCCCGACAAGGCGCTGATGCACGGCCCGCAGAGCGAGGGGCAGGCGATCAGCCAGGACGAGATCGACCGCCTGCTGGCGAGCTTCGACTGACCATGGGGCTGCCCGGCAAACCGCTCGTTCCCCAGGGGCAGCACGGCGGCAACGGCAGCATCGTGCTGCTGCTGTCGCTGTTCCTGCTGCTGCTGGTGTTCTTCATCGTGCTGAACGCCCAGTCGGTGCAGGCGGTGTCGCGGGTCAAGGCGGCGCTGGGCTCGCTGGAGAAGAGCTTCCACATCGACCCGCGGCTGCGCCACGGCGACGACCCGTTCGCGTCGCGCGCCGGCACGGTGATCGCCGTGCAGCGGCTGGACGGGGTGGGCGACCTGTTCGCCTCCGCCATCGCGGTGTCCAAGGTGACGACGGTGTCGCCGGGCCAGCTGATGGAGGTGCGCTTCGCCGCCGACGAGCTGTTCGAGCCGGGCACCGCCACGGTGCGCCGCGACCGCCAGGGTCTGATCGACCGCGTCGCCGAGGCGTTGCGCGCGTCCCGCGCCGGCGAGCGCGTCGAGCTGGACGCGCTGCTGGCGCTGTCGCCGAACGCGGTCGGTCAGCCGCCCGGCCCCCTCGAGCGGGCCGGCGCGCTCGCCCGCACGCTGGTCGCCGACGGCGCCCCGGCGGAGGCGGTGACGGTGGGCATCGAGCGCGGCGAACCGGGCGAGGCGCGCCTGCTGTTCTCCATCCGCCTGACCGACGCCCCCGGGCGGGGAGGGCGGCGATGATCCGGGTGCCCAAGCCGGTGCCGCCGGACGCCCAGGGGGCCGCCGCGCGCAAGACGATCTGGCTGATCAGCTTCACCGACCTGATGTCGCTGCTGCTGGCCTTCTTCGTGCTGATGTTCTCGATGAGCGAGCCGCAGGTGCAGCGCTGGACGAAGATGGCGCAGGGGCTGTCGGCGCGTTCCACCGCGACGCGGCCGTCCGACGCGCAGCCGGTGCCCGCGGCCGCCTTCAACGCCGCCACGATCGAGACGGAATCGGCGATCAACCTGGACTATCTGGGCGCCCTGCTGCACGGACAGGTCGCCGAATCGGCGGAGCTGACCGGCGTGCAGGTGGTGCGCGAGGACGACCGGGTGGTGATCGGCCTGCCCGGCGAGGTGTTGTTCGAAAAGAACGCGCCGATGTTCTCGCCGCGCGGGCGCCGGGTGCTGTATCTGCTGGGCGCGGTGGTTGGCCGCATCGGCAACCGCATCGAGGTGGTCGGCCACGCCGAGCGCGAGGACGTGCCGGCGGAGCAGGCGTGGGAACGCTCGCTGGGTCGCGCGGTGGCGGTGTCGATGGCGTTGCGCGAGCATGGCTACCGGCGCGAACTGGTGGCGCGCACCGCGATGGGCCGGCTGCTGCGCACCGACATCGCGGGGCCGCGCGTCGATATCGTCGTGCGCGAGACGAAGGAGTAGGGCGATGGGCTTCGGCGCGAACGGGCATCGGCGGGCGGGCGGCCTTCTGGCCGTGTCCCTGCTGTTGGCCGCGGCCGGTGCGGACGCCGCCTCCGTGCCGGTGCGCGGCGCCGTGCACAAGGACTACGCCCGCCTCGTCTTCGACTGGCCGCAGAAGGTGACGTTCTCCGCCCGGGTCGAGGGCGAGCGGCTGGTGGTCAGCTTCGACCAGCCCATCGAGGCCGCGATGGACAAGGCGGTGGCGGCGCTGTCCTCCTACGTCGCCGGCGGCCGCGTCGGCGCCGACGGCAAGAGCGTGGAGTTCGACCTGAAGCGCCCGGTGACGGTGCGCGCCTTCCGCGGCAACGGCAACGGCGTGGCGCTCGACCTCACCCCGGCGAGCGCCGCGGCGGCGGCTGCAGCGGCGGCCAAGGCGGAGCCGCCCAAGCCGGAGCCGGCGAAAGCCGACCCTGCCAAGGCCGAAGCGGCGGCGCTTGAGCCCGCGAAGCCGGCGGCGTCGCTGACGCCGGTGGCGGCCCCGGCCGCCGTCAAGCTGCGCGCCGCCGATCAGCCGACGCACAGCCGGATGGTGTTCGACTGGACGGCGCCGGTGGAGTACACGGTGCAGCGCGACGGCTCCTCCGTGACCATGCTGTTCGACAAGGCGGCGCAGGCCGACCTGTCGCCGGTCGCCAAGGCCAAGCTGCGCAACATCGGCAACCTGGAGCAGTTCAAGGCGCCGAACGGCGGCCTCGCGGTGACCTTCGCAGCCCCGCCCGACGCCGACCTGCGCGAGTACCGCACCGGCAACTCGGTGATCGTCGACATCCTCAACCCCGGCACCCGCAAGACGGAACCGGCGCAGACCGCGGCCGCCCCGCAGCCGCCGGCGCCCGCGCAGCCCGCTTCTCCGCCGCCGGCCCAGTCTCCGGCTCCGGCCCAGGCCGCCCCCGCGGCGCAGCCGCCGATGCAGCCGGTCACCGCCGCGCCGGCCAAGCCGGTGGAGCGCGAGAAGGGGCCCATCCTGGTCTTCGACGCCGGCGGTCCCGCCGCCGCCGCGGTCTATCCGCGCGCCGGCTATCTCTACGTCGTGTTCGACAAGCCGCTTCCCATCGGCGCCGGCACCGTCACCGGGCCGGGGGCCGAACAGGTGGGCACGGTGGAGCCGGTGCCGGCGACCGGCGGCAGCGCTTTCCGCACCCGCATCGGCCCGTTCATCTGGCCGCAGGTGGAGCGGCAGGGCACGGTCTGGCGCATCGTGCCGATGACCCGGCTGACCGCCCCGCTGGCCGAGGAGCTGCGGGTCGATTCCGAGCCTGACTTCCTGCTGGGCGCCCGCATCGTGGTGCGCGCGCTGGACGCCGCCAACGTCGTCCAACTGACCGACCCGGAGGTCGGCGACCGCCTGCACGTGGTGCCGCTGCCGCGCCCGGGGCAGGCGATCAACGAGACGCGCCGCTACCCGGACCTGGAGGTGCTGCCCTCCTTCCAGGGCATCGCGGTGCGGCCGATCAACGACGCGCTGACCGTCCGCCCGGTGAAGGAGGGCGTCGAGCTGACCTCGGCCGGCGGCCTGTTCCTGTCGCCCGCCGCCGACCTCGGCAGCCGCGCCACCGTCGCCCAGACCCCGCCGAGCCCCATGCCGGCGCCGCCCGCCGCGCCGGCGCAGGGCGGCGCCTCGCCGTCGCTGGCCCCGCCGCCGGGGAAGGCCGCACCGATCCTCAGCAACAAGCGCCTGTTCGATCCCGAAGGGTGGCAGCGCGGCGGGCCGGAGAAGTACACGGACAACCGTCAGGCGCTCCAGCAGGCCATCGTCGAGGCGCCGGAGAGCGAGCGGCCGCGCGCCCAGCTCGACCTTGCGCGCTTCTACTTCGCCAACGGCATGGGGGCGGAGGCGCAGGGCATGATGGACGTCCTCCAGGCCACGCAGCCCGACCTGGAGGGCTGGCCGGAGTTCCGGGCGCTGCGCGGCGCGGCGCGCATGCTGTACGGCGACCTCGACGGCGCGGCCGAGGACCTGGCGCACCCGGCGCTGGCCGACAACGCCGAGGCCGGGCTGTGGCGCGCCGCCGTCGCCGCGGGGCGCAACCAGTGGCAGCCGGCCGCGCGCGGCTTCAAGGCGGGCGCGGCCATCCTCACCCGCTACCCGGAGCCTCTGCTCAGCAAGCTCGCCACCTTGGCGACCGAGGCGGCGCTGCAGAGCGGCGACACCGGTGAGGCCAAGCGCCTGCTCGATCGCATGGAGGCGCGCATCGGCCCGGAGGCCGACGAGCGGCCCGACATCCAGTACCTGCGCGGCGAGCTGGCCCGCCAGCAGGGCGACCTGGACCGCGCCCACGACGCGCTGGAGAAGTCGTACGACAGCCTCGACCGCTACCACCGCGCCAAGGCCGGCCTGGCGCTGGTGAACCTGGAGCTGGAGCAGGGCAAGACCTCGCCCGCCGCCGCCGCGGAACGGCTGGCCGGCCTGACCTTCATCTGGCGCGGCGACGACATGGAGATGGCGATCCGCCAACGCCTGGGCGAGGTGCAGGTGGCCGCCGGCAACTTCGCCGAGGGCTTCAACACCATGAAGGAGACCGCGGCGCTGATCGGCGACGGCCCGCGCGCGGAGCAGATCACCAAGGACATGGCCCGCATCTTCGCCGACCTCTACAAGGACGGCGCGTCGCGCATGCCGACGCTGGAGGCCCTCAAGCTCTACGACCAGTTCCGCGAGCTGACCCCGGTCGGCCCGGCGGGCGACGAGATCATCCGCCAGCTGGCGGAGCGGCTGATCCAGATCGACATGCTGGAGCGCGCCGCCGACCTGCTGCAGTACCAGACCGAGTACCGTCTGTCCGGCGCCGACAAGGCGTACGTCGGCACCCGGCTGGCCACGGTGCGCCTGCTCGACAACAAGCCGGCCGAGGCGCTGAAGGCGCTGGAGATCAGCAACGTGCCGGACATGCCGGCCGATCTGGCGGCCGAGCGGCGGCTGATGCAGGCCAAGGCGCTCGACCAGCTCGGCCGCGGCGAGGAGGCGCTGGCGCTGCTGGCGCAGGACGACACCCGCGAATCGAACCTGCTGCGCGTCGATATGGCGTGGCGGGCGCAGAAGTGGGGGCACGCCGCGGTGGCGCTCGGCAAGGTGATCGGCCAGCCGCCCGCGCCTGGCCAGACGCTGGAGCCGGAGCGCTCGCAGCTGGTGCTCAATCGCGCGGTGGCGCTGGCGCTGGCCGGCGACGGCACCGGGCTGGCGCAGCTGCGCAAGGAGTTCGGCGGCGGCATGGAGAAGGGCGCGGACGCCGACGCCTTCCGCGTGCTGACCCGGCCGGAGCAGGCGACCGGTCTGATCGACGTCAACACCATCCGCTCGCGCGTCGCGGAGGTCGATGTCTTCCAGAAGTTCCTCAAGGGCTACAAGGGCCGCATGGCCAACGGCAAGCCGAACAGCTGAGCCGGCGCAATTTTTACTCTGCGCTGCGGATCTAATGTTGCGCTGCACACACCCGTTGCTGCCCCGCACCTGTGGAACTCGGGTTTCCGGACAGTGGGAACGGATGCAGCGCCGACGATTCTTCTTTATTTTTTAAGACCTCGGGCGGCATATACCTATTTCGGGGAATCCTGAAACAATTCCGCTTGCAGATTGGGGCAACGTGCCGACTTTCCTGCCGTTCCTGGCCGAGACCTCGCCGGCCGCGCTGCTTTTGGGCATTGCCCTGCTGACCCTGCTGCACGAGGACGTGGCCATCGCCGCGGGCGCCGGCCTGATCACGTCCGGAACGGTGGATCTGAGCGTTGCGGCGCTGGCCCTGCTCGGCGGGATCGTGGCGGGCGACGTGATGTTCTACGCGCTGGGCACGCTGTCGCGGCGCAGCGGCTGGCTGCAAAGGCGCATGGAGGGGCCGGCGCTTCAGCGCTGCCGCGCCGCGCTGGAGCGGAACCTGCTGACGGCGTTGCTGGCCTGCCGCCTGGTGCCGGGCATCCTGATGCCGACCTACGTCGCCTGCGGGGCGATGCGCGTCAGCTTCGCGCGGTTCGCGCTGATCACCGTCGGCTCGGCAACGCTGCACGCCGGCGGCCTGCTGCTGCTGCTGACCTCCTCGCTGGAGGCGTCGGCGGTGGAGATCCAGGCGGCCGGTCTGCTGCTGGTGGGGGCCCTGGTGCTGGCGCGCAGCGGCGCGCTGGCCCGGCTGCGCCGGCCGGGTGGGGCGGAGACTCCGGCGGTGCGGCTGCCGGGCATGCCGCTGGTGCCCGCCGGGTCGGGCGCCGTCGGGCTGGCCGAGCGCATCTGGCCGCCGCTGTTCTACATCCCGCTGGCGGTGCAGTGGATCGCGCTGGGCATCAAGCACCGCAGCCTGACGCTGCCGACCGTCGCCAACCCGACCATCGAGGCCGGCGGCCTGCTCGGTGAATCGAAGATCGCCTGCCTGGACATGGTGCGCGGCCCGGCGCGGCGCTGGGTCGCCACCTCGGTGCCGCTGGCCAACGACGGGCGCTGGACGTCCGAGTCGCTGCGCGAGCTGGTGGCCGGGGCCGGGCTGGCGTTCCCGCTGGTGCTGAAGCCGGACATCGGCTGGCGCGGCTTGGGCGTGCGGCTGGTGGCCGACGCGGACGCGCTGCTCACCGACCTCGCCACGTTCCCGGCCGGTTGCACCATGATTCTGCAGGCGTACGTGCCGTACGCCGGGGAGGTCGGGGTGTTCTATGTGCGCCGACCGGGCGAGGCGCATGGCTTCATCTTTTCCATGACCTTCCGCTATTTCCCGCACGTGGTGGGTGATGGCCGGTCGACTCTGGCCGAACTGATCGAGCGCGACCCGCGCGCCGGATGGAAGGCCGAACTGCACCGCGCCACCCTGCGGGACCGGTTGCACGAGGTGCCGGAGGCCGGGGCGATCGTGCGCCTGCACCTTGTCGGCTCCAGCCGCGTCGGCGGCCTGTACAAGGACGCACGCGCCTACGCGACGGCGGCGCTGACCCGCCGCTTCGACGAGATCGCCGATGCCATGCCGAACTTCCACTTCGGGCGTTTCGACGTCCGATTCGCGTCGGTCGAGCGGCTGATGGAGGGCGAGGACATCCAGATCATTGAGGTCAACGGTGCCGGAGCCGAGGCCATCCACGTCTGGGACCCGGATTTCCGGATGGCCGACGTCTACGCGGATCTGTTCCGCCAGCAGGCGCTGATGTTCGAGATCGGCGCCCTCAACCGCGCCCGCGGCTTCCGGCCGCTCAGTCTGCGCGAGCTGGCCGGATTCCAGCAGCGTCAGCAGCGGCTGCTGTCGGTGTATCCGGCATCAAACTAGGTGTTTGCTCTGGCGTAGGTGTTGCGCTATGGTGCGCGTCCGCTGTCGCTGGACCCGTAGCTCAGCTGGATAGAGCGCTGCCCTCCGAAGGCAGAGGTCGTGGGTTCGAATCCCGCCGGGTCCGCCATCTTCTCAAGCTAAGCGATTGAGAAAAAGAAGCGTATTTAGAGACGCTGTCGATAGCGCCCCACATTCCGCTCCACACTCGAACGCGGCTTGCCACGACCTGGTGCGAACCCGTGTCGCCATAGGCTGTTGCAGCGCCGCTTTGCCCCTCGGGTGAGAGCGGCCATTCTGCGTGAGGCGAGGCGGGACAGGGGCGCCGCGCTCGTCCTGGCGATCTGCGGGCGGCCTGCGGGTTTTGCGTCGGCCCGCACATCCTGCATCCGTGTCGACCAGCCGACATCATCGACAGAGAGTCTATCGAGTCGGGTGACGACCCTGGTCGGCCCGGCGGGATAGTGCTTCCCGGGTCAGCAATGCGCCCCGACCATCGCTGCACTTCCTGCGGATCTGCCGGCAGATGACGTGTCAGGACTTCCTGGACGGGGCACGACGTTCAGGTGCGCCCAATCCCGTCGATCACTTCGGGGAATGCCAGAGTCCGCTGCCAAAGGCGGGGATGCCGTATAAGGTTCTGAAATCGAGCACAGCCAGGGTCCGGTCCCAGTTTCCGCCGGCCACCGCATCGAGGTCCTGTTCTGACACCTCGCCGGTGGGGGGGAGCGGCGGGAGAACCAAGTGCATCCGCGTTGGGGTGTCTTCAACCACGACCACGGTGAAGCCGGGCGGTACGGGGACGCCTTCTGTGGCGAGCGTGGCGTTGGGATCAGCAAGGAGCCGTTCCCGGAACGACGGGTCCGTTTGCGCCTTTTCAAAAATGGCGGCGAGGGGATGCGGCGCTGTTTCCGTCATGGGGGAGCATATCCTTGCTGCTGTTTGCCGCTGCGGCCGTGGTTCGGCGCGCGCCATGGGGAACAGTAGCAACCCTTCGGCCGAGTCGCCCGTCAGCGCGTCTCATATACTTGCCCAGCCGTCTCAAGTTCGCCGGACGATAGCGCCGCGGTGCGGGAGTCCAGGCTACGGAAGCGAACCTTGCGCTTCACACTGGGTTGGGTGCGGATCAACTCAGCCGAGTTGTTCTGCACATTCCCGACGGCCTTGGACGCCGGCCGCAGCCGCGTTTGCTCCGCCGGGTAGGGCCGCTATCACGCGTGCTCAGGCGCTATGGTGGATCCGATAGGACTTGAACCTGCGACCAGTCCGTTATGAGCGGCCCGCTCTCACCGTTGAACTGCAGGGGCTCTGGTGCCGGGTGAGGGGCTTGCCCCCGGCATCCTCGGCGCAAACGAGGCGCTCTCCCATTGAGCTGCACCCGTGTATGGTGCGGTCGAGAAGACTCGAACTTCCACAGCATTTCTGCCACAGCGACCTCAACGCTGCGCGTCTACCAATTCCGCCACGACCGCATGTCATTGTCAGATGGTGGTCCCGGCTGGGATTGAACCAGCGACCCCCACGATGTCAACGTGGTGCTCTCCCGCTGAGCTACAGGACCAGAACTGGCGCGAGTGACGGGACTTGAACCCGCGGCCTCCGGCGTGACAGGCCGGCGCTCTAACCAACTGAGCTACACCCGCGCAAGGGAGTGGCCTTATACGGAAGCTTGGCCGTGGACGCAAGCACGGATAACTGAGACTGGTGCGGGCGGCGGAACTCGAACCCGCATGGCCAGGGTCGAGGGATTTTAAGTCCCTTGCGTCTACCGGTTCCGCCACGCCCGCGCGGCGCGATAGGTAGGCGAGCGTTACCACGCGAGCAAGGTTACGGCGTCAGCTTCCGTTCCGCTTCGCTTTCATCGCCGCGAGCTTGTCCAGTACCGCCGGTTCGTCGTCCGGCCTTGACCTGCCCCCACGTGGGACACCTTAGATTATGTTAGCCAAACACCGCCCTGCGGCTCCTGCCCAGTCTTCCCCGCGCCGCCTCCTGCAGGATCAGCTTGTCCAGCGTGAGGTCGGCCAGCGCCTTGCGCAGGCGCTGGTTCTCGCGTTCCAGTTCCTTGACGCGCTTGGCCTGATCCAGCTTCAACCCGCCGAACTCGGTGCGCCAGCGACAGTCGGTTTGCTCCGAAATGGCGTGCTCGCGGCAGGTGTCGGCGACGGTACGCCTCTGCGCCACCGCCACCTCGATGGCGGGCAACATGCCAATGATCTGTTCAGGCGTATGCCGTTTCCGACGGGCCATTCCTTTCCTCCTCCTGATTTGCCCAGCCCTCAGATCGGGGCTGGAGCGGGTTCAGGAGGGCAGGTCAGTCCGCCATCGCCCCAAGCGACTCTCCCAATTTCCGTGTCGTGAAAACACCAGGCGCCGTCGATTGCGTCGACGGCGGTGCTGGTGCATGAGCATCGACCAGCACTGCTATGTTTCTTCCTGTCACGACTACGGCCGCCCAGGGGGCGGCCGTTTTTTTGTCGGGCGTGGTGGTCGTGCTCAGAGGCCCCAGGCGCCGCTCTCGACGGGATCGACGACCTGGATGTTGTTCTCCACACCCTTGACGCCGGGGATGCCTTCGGCGGCGACGCGCACGGCGTCCCGCTGGGACTCGGTGCTCACGAAGCCCCAGAGGTGGACGACGCCGTTGCGGACCACGATGGCGTCGTGGGCGCGGGGATCCCAGGCGAGGTCCTTGACGGAGGCCGCTACGCGGTCCCTCAACGCGCGGTCGTCCGCGCTGGCCGGCGCCGCCTCCGGCGCGACGCTGGCGAGCGCGCGCAGCAGGTTCGCGCGGCTGATGATGCCGACCAGCGTCCCGTCGCGGACCACGGGGACTCGCTTGATCCGGCGAGTCTCCATCAGGCGCACCACCTCCCCGGGCGTCGCGCCCTCGTCCACGCTGACGACGTGGGCGGTCATCACATCCGCGACCTTCCGGGCGTGCGACTTGATGAAGTCCTCCGCCGGCACGGTGCCGCCGGACACGATGCCGAGCCACCAGGAGCGCTGCCGCTCGGTTCCCAGCTCGACGCGCCGCAGCAGGTCGCCTTCGCTGATGATGCCGACGACCTGGCCCGCCGCGTTCACCACGGGCATGCCGCTGATGCGGTTCTCCAGCATCGTTCTGGCCGCGTCGGCGACGGTCGTGTCCGGGCCGACGGTGATGACCTGTGGTGTCATCAGGTCCATGGCCTTCATCGTTTCACTCCCCCTGGATGTTGGTTGGTGGAGCAAACATTGGGGCGGCCGCGGGTGCCGGTGATTGATTTGGCGCAATTCGCCGCCGGGATTTCCACATCGTGGAAAAGGACCGGCGTGATGCGGGCGCCGGAAGAAAAAAGGCCGCCGGAGCGTGCGCCCGGCGGCCCGAGGTAACATGGCATCCTAGATGCAAATAGTGCATATCCTCAGCTGCAAGCATACAGAACTGTTTAGACACTTCAATATGAACTTCGTTGTATGCGGCGTGACCGGGGTGGCGCGGTGCGCTGCTGCGTCGCAGCCACGAGAGTCGAAAAGTGCCCGGCGGGGGCTTGGCTTTTGTGCGGCGCGGCATTAGTATATCAGTTGTCGCTTCGGCGGCATGCCCTTCACAGGGCGTTTCCTCCCTAGACTCAGGGCCGCGGGTGCGAACCGGCGGCCTTTTTTCTTTTTGCGCCGGGAGGGGAGGGTGTCGCCGGGCGGGGTAACGAATTGGTCGAGGCCTATGCCGAAAATTGCCGAAGGACCAAGTTGCCTTCCCCGTCGCCGGAGCGCACGTATCGTTTCCAGGTTTTAGCAAAACGCGATGCGTGACCTCGACATGCCCGCCTCCATCGATTCGCAGCGCCGCCTACTGGAATCCGCCAAGCGCGCGGAGGATCTCGCCCGCCACATCGCGGCGGAGGCCGGTCGGGACACGCTGCCCGGAAATCCGGAGGCTGTGGAGCGGGCGCGGCGTGCCCGCATCATCGTCGACCGGGCGGAGGAACTGCGCATGCAGGTGGAGGAGAGTTTGGCTCGGGCCGAGGCCGCCTACGCCCAGGCCTGGGACGGCATCCGCCTGTCGCGCGCCGCCACGGCGCAGACGGCCCGACTCAACGAACAGGCCGCCGCCGCCCGGCAGAATCACGCGCGGCGGCTGCACCGGCCCGGCGGCCAGGACAGCGGTGCGGCGGATTAGGACTTGGCGTGCGGTCTGTCTTTCGGCATGCCTTCCACGATGTGTCGCTCTGCCGCATGGCGACTAACGGCGCCGGGGCCACGTAGGGTACAACCGCGCGTTCGTCATGCGCTTGCAGACCGGTTCCGATGCTTTCCTTCCCGCACGTGATCATCGCCGAAGACGAACCGCTGGTCGCGGTCACGGTCGGTGGCATGCTGGAGGAGGGCGGCTACCGCGTCACCCTGGCGCGCGACGGGCTCGAGGCGCTGGATCTGGACGAGCGCGATCCCGCCGACGTCCTGGTGACCGACCTGCGCATGCCGCGGCTCGACGGCATCGGGCTGATCAGCCGCATGCGCGAACGGCGCCCCAGGCTGCCCATCGTCGTCATGACCGGCTACAGCGACGTCTTCCCCGACACCTCCGCGGGGCGTCTGGTCATCATCCACAAGCCGTTCTGGGGGGATCAGATTGTCCGCGCCGTCGAAGCGGTGCTCGGGTCCTAATCGCTGCGCGCCGCCTCCTGCACCGGGCGGCCGAGGAAGATGCCCTGGCAGCGCTTGCCGCGCACCAGCTTGGTCATCGGGGCGTGCCATACCTCGCCGCGCCGGCCGACGATCTCCAGCACGAGTCGGCTGTGGTCCGGGCGCAGCTCGTAACCGTCGATGACGTCGCCGCCCTCCAGCAGCGCGCTTTGCGGGATGGTCAGCGACTGCCGGCCGAGCGCCACCGTCACCGCCATGTCGTACGGGCAGGTGTTCGCGGGCGCGGCGCCGTCGCTCGCCGATGCCGGTGCCGCCACCCCGAACAGCGACAGGAAAAGCACGCCGCCCGCGGTCCGGCTCAACACACGCATGACCCCCTCCATCCTCGTGGGGTAGAAGGTAGCGCGTCCAGGACGCTTCGAAGACGAAGAATTTTCCGACGAATGGCGGCCAAATTCGTCAAATCCGAAACACGCAGGGGTGGGCTGTGACGACCGTCACTGCGCACCGGCCGCGCGTGTGCGATGATTTTGGGGAACGGCCGGAGGAAGGGCGTAAGGCGTGGTTGCGCAATCGGGCATAGCGTCCGCGTCGGTGGCGTCTGCGGTCACGCAACGCTACCGCGAGGCGGACACCATCCAGGCCCAGCGGGCGCCCGCCCCGCAGCGCGACTTCGCGTCCGTGCTGACGACCGAGCCGGCCGTCGTCGCCACCATCGGCCGCGCCACCCTCAATCCACCGCCGCCGTCCCGCCCCCTGGCCGAGGCCGCCGCGCCGCGTCCGGCGGTGCGCACCGTGCTGCCGTCGCCGGCCCTGGCAAGGCGCAGCGCCGCCGCCTATGAGGCCGCGGCGTCGATCGGCCGTTCCCCCGCTGCGGACGCCGACGTCGCCACGCCGTCCACGCCGGGCCTGTCGATCAACTGTTAGCTGTGACGGCCGTCACTGCGGCCGGGGCCGGATTTGGCGACAGTGGCGTCAGCGAGGCGCAAAAGGCGCTGATGCTCCTTCTGGTTACGGTGTTGACCTCCATCGGGCCGCCGCTCCAGCCTTCGGGCCGGGCGGCGGCCGTGATGCGATTCTGGCCTGCGCCCCGGAATATTGCGTTTTCGTGACGCGCGGCTAGAGTGCGCGCCGGCACAACGACCAGATCGGATGGACCGGCATGCTGCGCACCTTCATCGGCCTCTTCAACCGGCTCATGCCGAAGGAGGAGCCGTTCATCGACAAGTTCGTCCAGCACGCCGACCGGGTCGCCGAGGCGGCGCGGGCGTTCCGCGCCATCGTGCACGGCGAGGGCACGCGCGAGGACCTCGTCGCCATCATCCGCAAGATGGAGCGTGAGGCCGACCGCATCACCGAAGAGACCATCGAGGCCACCCACCGCACCTTCATCACGCCCTTCGACCGCTCGCAGATCCAGGCGCTGATCGACGGGCTGGACGACACGGTGGACACCATGAAGGACGCCTCGCGCCGCATCCTGCTGCGCGGCATCCACGACTTCACCCCGCAGATGAAGCAGATGGCGGACGAGGTGGTGCGCTGCGCCGAAATCGTGCGCGAGAGCATGCCGATGCTGGAATCCGTCAGCCGGGAGTCGGAGCCGCTCCTGGAGAACTTCAAGAAGGTCAAACGCGCCAAGAAGGTGGTCAACGACCTGCGCGACTCCGGCCTGGCGCAGCTGTGGAGCCCGGAAAACACCCTGTCGCCGGGCGAGAAGCTGCTGGTCGAGGAGACCTACGACCTCGTGGCGCTGGTCGCCGACCGGCTGAAGGACGTGGCGAAGACGGTGACGGGGATCGTCAGCGAGCACGTGTAAAGCTCCTCCCCCCTTGCGGGGGAGAGGTGGGGAGAGGGGGCGCGCCGGCCGGATGGGCCGCGAGAGACGTTTGCCACCCTCTCCCCAACCCCTCTCCCCGCGAGGGAGAGGGGCTTAAGGATCATTGCCATTCAGATCTCGTAATCCCCCGCCAGCCCGGCCCGGATCCGCTCGACGTTCTCGGCGCTGCTGCCGTTGCGCGTGTCGAGGTCCTGCGCCACCCGCGCCGGCGTGCCCGACAGCAGCAGCACGCGGTCGGCGAGGAACACCGCCTCCTCGATGTCGTGCGTGACGAACAGCGTCGTCTTGCCGGTCTCGCGGTGAATGCGCTTCAACTCGTCCTGCAGGCCGCGCCGGGTGATGGCGTCCAGGGCGCCGAACGGCTCGTCCATCAGCAGGATGTCCGGGTCCACCGCCAACGCGCGGGCGATGCCGACCCGCTGGCGCTGGCCGCCCGACAGCTCGTAGGGCCAGCGCGTCCCGTACTCCTCCAGCCGCACCAGCTTCAGCGCCGCGCGGGCGCGCTCCTGACGCTCGGCGCGGCCGACCGGCAGGCCTTCGAGGCCGAGCTGGACGTTGCGCTCGACGCGGCGCCAGGGCAGCAGGCGCGGGTCCTGGAAGACGAGGCCGAAGGGGCGGTGCTGCGGCCGGTCGGAGGCGTTCAGCACCACGGTGCCGGCGCGCTGCCGGTGCAGGCCCGCCACCACGCGCAGCAGCGTGGACTTGCCGACGCCGGAGGGGCCGACGATGGCGACGAAGCTGCCGCGCTCCACCTCCAGGTCGAGGCCGGCGAGCACCGGCGGCGCGTCGGCGCCGTAGCCGATGCTGACGCCCCTGAGGGAGATGACTGGGGCGATCACCGCTGCCATGCCAGCACCCGCGACTGGACACGCACGAACAGGAAATCGGAGATGCCGTACAGCACGGCGATGGTGATCATGTAGAGAACCACGATGTGGGTGGCGAGCAGGCCCGAGGCCTCCATCATGCGCATGCCGACTCCGGGGATGCCGAACAGCTCGGCCGCCACCACGGTCATCCAGCCCTGGCCCAGGCCGGCGCGCAGGCCCGAGAAGATGCCCGGCAGGGCCCCGGGCAGGATGATCTTGAACAGCCGCGGGATCAGCGCCCCCTGGCCGAAGGCGTGGCCCAGCTCGATCAGGTCCTTGTCCACCGACGACACCGCGGCGTAAGCGGCGAAGTAGTTGATCCAGAACACGGTCAGCGCGATCAGGAAGGACGCCGAGGCCTCCGACACGCCGAACCAGATGATGGCGAAGGGGATCCAGGCGATGGCCGGGATCGGCCGCAGCATGCGCACGATGCCCGCCTGGAACGCGTTGAAGCGCGGCCACAGCGCCGCCGCCGTCCCCACCGCGATGCCGAGGAAGGAGCCGAGGGCCAGGCCGCTCAGGTAGTGCGACAGGCTGGCCAGCACCATGGCCTGCCACTGGCCGTTCCGGATCTCGGACAGGAAGGTCGCCGGCACCGCGCTGGGCGAGGGCAGCAGGCGCTGCGGCACGATGCCGCTGCGCCCAAGCCCTTCCCAGGCCAGCAGGAAGACGATCACGCCCGCCGCGGAAAGCAGGGCGGCGGTCCGCTTCGACATCGCTTACTTCGCCGCGTCGATGAAGCGGAAGTCGAAGGCCTCGTCCACGGCGACGGCGCCCTGGGCGGTGCCGACCTCCTGCTGGAACGCCTGCATGCGCTTCACCGCCTCGACGATCACGCGCGGGTCGGCGGCGAATTTGCTGGCGGGGGACTTCAGCGCCTCCTCCAGCACCTCCGGCTCGACCATGCCCTTGCCGAGGTGCTCGTTGGACAGGGTGGCGGCGCGCTTCGGGTCCTTGGTGACGACGTCCACGGCGCGGGCGTGGATTTTCACGAAGCGCTTGATGGCGTCCTCGTGCTTCTTCAGCAGCTCGCCGCGGGCGGCGACCACCGTGCCCGGCTGGCCGGGGAACATCTCGCCGCCCAGCGCCATGATGTGCGCCTGCGGATCGGTCTTCTTCACGATGGTGATGGTCGGCTCGCGGATGTCGGCGGCGTCGAGCGCGCCGGCCATCAGCGCCTGCTGCGTCTTCTCGATGCCCATCGGCACGATCTCGACGATGGCCGGGTCGAGCTTGGCGACCTTGAACAGCCAGTGGCGCAGCACGGTGTCCGGCACCGAGCCGGCCGGCTGCGTGCCGAACTTGATCTTGCGGCCGGTGGCGGCGGCCAGTTCCTTCACCGCGTCGGCGGCCGGCCTGTCCTTGGCCAGCTTGGCGAGCGGGCCGCGCGCGACCAGCACCAGCTCCTCGATGCCGGAATTGGCGATGACCGAGACGTCCACGCCCTTGGAGCGCGCGACGATCACCGGCGCCACGCCGGCGTAGATCATGTCGATCTGCCCGGCGGCCAGCGCCTGGATGGCGGCGGGGCCGTCGACGAAGCGGGTGAGCTTGACGTCCAGCCCTTCCTGCTTGGCCCAGCCCTCGCCGGTCAGCACGAACAGCGGGGCGGCGGCGAGGATCGGGATGTAGCCGACGCCCAGCTTCACCGGATCGGCGGCGCGGGCCTCGGCGCTGCCGAACACGGCGAGCGCGGACAGGGCCAGGGCGAGTGCGCGGGTCTTGAAGGTCTTCATGGGTCTCAGATCGTCCAGGCGTCGCTATAGTTTGAATTGGTGGTGTGGATGCCGCACTCGGTCTTGCCGAGGCCGGCCCAGCGGCCGGAACGCGGATCGGCGCCGGGGGCCACGCGCTCGGTGCAGGTGTAACAGCCGATGGAGAGGAACCCGTCCTCCTCCAGCGGGTGGCGGGGCAGGTCGCGCCGGGCGAACTCCTCGTCCAGGCGCTCGCGGTCCCACAGCGCCAGGGGGTTCACCTTGATCTGGCGGTCCTGCGTCTCGAACAGCGGGATCGCCGCGCGGGTCGAGGCCTGGAAACGCTTGCGTCCGGTGATCCACGCCTCGAAGCCATGCAGCGCGTCCCGCAGCGGCAGCGTCTTGCGCAGGTGGCAGCAGGCGTCCGGCGCCTTCTGCCACAGCAGGCCGTCCTTGTCGGCTGCCGCGAGGTCGCCCTTGCCCGCCCCCACGGTGCGCACGTCGGTGAGGCCGAGGCGCGTGACGAGCTGGTCGCGGTAGCGCAGCGTCTCGCCGAACAGCTTGCCGGTATCGACGAAGATCACCGGGACGGCCGGGTCCACCTCGGCCGCCAGCGCCAGCAGCACCGCCGATTCGGTGCCGAAGGACGAGACCAGCGCGATGGTGCCCGGAAACTCCTCCTTCAGCACCGCCAGCATCAGCGCGGTGCCGTCGAGGGTTCCGTAGCGCTCGGTCAGTTCGGCCGCGCGGAGAACTTCGGGAGGCGTGAGGTTTCCTTCGGGCATGGCGGCAATTCTACATATAGAATGGGTTGATTCTGTGCGTCTGAACACTACCACCCACAAAATGGTGTTGCAACGCATTTACACTTATCTATGTGTTTAATAGGGAATTGAGCGGCGAATTTGGTGTTGAAATGTCCGGAGATGGGCGTTTAAATACCCTCACACAGCGTGTTAATACCACTTTCGCTCTGTAGAATGTAGCGCTCTGCAGAATGTGGTCGGGAGAATGGATCCGATGGCGTTGAAGGCGATCACCGCGAACCGGCTGCGCGACGGCGCCGTCGTCTGGCTTGGGCAGAAGGGCGAGTGGGTGGAGCGGATCGACGCTGCCGCCACCCACGACGAGGCGGGCGCTGCCGCGGCGCTGGCCCAGGCCCAGCAGGACGAGGCGCGCAACCTCGTGGTGGGGATCTACACCCTCGACGTGGAGATCCTGGATGGCGCGCCGTCGCCGCTGCGCACCAAGGAGCGCATCCGCGCGCTTGGTCCCAGCGTGCGCGCCGACGTCGGCAAGCAGGCCGACCTCCTCGCCCGCGCCGCCTGAGGATCCACACCATGACCTATGTGCATCCGCGCAACCACGCCGGCATCTATCACTACGACGAGCTGGACCGCCAGTTCGTCCGCGAGCGTGTCGAGCAGTTCCGCTTTCAGGTGGAGCGCCGGCTGAAGGGCGAGCTGAGCGAGGACGAGTTCAAGCCGCTGCGGCTGATGAACGGCCTGTACCTGCAGCTGCACGCCTACATGCTGCGCATCGCCATCCCCTACGGCACGCTGGCCTCGCACCAGCTGCGCGGGCTGTCGGACATCGCGCGCCGCTACGACAAGGGCTACGGCCACTTCACCACGCGCCAGAACCTGCAGCTGAACTGGATCGGGCTGGAGGACACGCCGGACATCCTGGGCAAGCTGGCCGAGATCGACATGCACGCGATCCAGACCAGCGGCAACTGCGTGCGCAACGTCACCACCGACCAGTTCGCCGGCGCCGCCCCGGACGAGGTGGCGGACCCGCGCGTCTACGCCGAGATCCTGCGCCAGTGGACGACCATCCACCCGGAATTCACCTTCCTGCCGCGCAAGTTCAAGATCGCCATCAGCGCGTCCGGCGAGGCCGACCGCGCCGCCGTGCGCGTGCACGACATCGGGCTGGTGGTGAAGAAGAACGCGGCCGGCGAGACCGGGTTCGAGGTGTACGTCGGCGGCGGCCTGGGCCGCACGCCCTTCATCGCGCCGAAGACCCGCGACTGGCTGCCCGAAGAGGACCTGATCGCCTACATCGAGGCGGTGCTGCGCGTCTACAACCAGGCCGGCCGCCGCGACAACGCCTTCAAGGCGCGCATCAAGATCCTCGTGCACGAGACCAAGCTCGACACATTCATCGCGCTGGTCGAGGACGAGTTCGCCCGCATCCGCGGCGCGAAGTTCCGCCTGGACGCCGCCATCGTCGAGTCGATCCGCAGCCACTTCGCGCCGCCGCCGTTCGAGGAGCTGCCGCCGGTGTCGGACCTCGCCATCCGCCGCCGCGCTGACACCGCCGCGTTCGACGCCTGGGTCCGCACCAACGTTCGCGACCACAAGGCGCCGGGCTACGCCAGCGTCACCATTTCGCTGAAGCCGGCCGGCGGCGTGCCGGGCGACATCTCGTGCGAGCAGATGGACGCGGTGGCCGACCTCGCCGACCGTCACAGCTTCGGCGAGATCCGCGTGACGCACGAGCAGAACCTCGTGCTCGCCCACGTCAAGCAGGACGACCTGTACGCGCTGTGGCAGGCGCTGTCGGCGGTGGGGCTGGCGACCGCCAACGCCGGGCTGATCGGCGACATCATCGCCTGCCCGGGGCTGGACTACTGCTCGCTCGCCAACGCGCGCTCGATCCCGATCGCCCAGGCGCTGTCCGAGCGCTTCGCCGACCCGGCCAAGCAGACGGAGATCGGCGACCTCAAGATCAAGATCAGCGGCTGCATCAACGCCTGCGGCCACCACCACGTCGGCGCCATCGGCATTCTCGGCGTCGATAAGAAGGGCGAGGAGTTCTACCAGATCACGCTGGGCGGCAACGCCGAGCTGGACGCGTCCCTGGGCGACATCCTGGGGCCCGCGCTGACCGCCGACGAGGCGGTGGACGCGGTGGAGCGCATCGTCGACCGCTACCTGGAGCGCCGCCAGCCCGGCGAGCGCTTCCTCGCCACCCTGGCCCGCCTCGGGCAGGCCCCCTTCAAGGAGACGGCCTATGCCGCTGATTGAGAACGGGCGCGCTGTCGCCGATGCCTGGGTGTCGCTGGCCGACGACGCGGCGCTGCCCGCGGACGGCCCGGTGATCGTCAGCTTCGCCCGCTGGCAGGCCGAGCGGGACGCGCTGCTGGCGCGCTCCGCGCCGCTGGGCGTGCGGCTGCCGAGCACCGTTCCGGCCGGCGCCATCGCGCCGGACCTGGAGCGTTTCGCCCTGGTGGTGGTGGAGTTCCCCAAGTTCCGCGACGGCCGAGGCTTCACCACGGCGCGCGAACTGCGTGAGCGTTGGGGTTTTCAGGGCGAGATCCGCGCGGTCGGCAACATCATCGCCGATCAGTATCCGCTGCTGGTCCGCTGCGGCGCCAGCACCGTCGAGGTGCCGGAGGGCACCGATGTGGAGACCTGGGCGCGCACGCTGAACACCGTGACCATCGCCTATCAGGCGAGTGTCGGTGTGGATGAGCCGTTGGCGCTGCTGCGGCGGAAGGTCGTGGCGGCGGCCTGAGTTCTCGCGCTGGGCCCCGCTCCTAACCTCCCCCCATCTTCGACGGGGGGAGGAACAAAGCCCTCCCCCGCGAAGTGGGGGAGGGTTGGGTGGGGGCTCGGCGCGGAGACTTTCCTTATTCCTCGTACGTGTACCGAAAATCGCAGTGGCTCGCCCCCTGCATGATGGTCTGCGTCCGCGTCATCTTCAGCTTCGGGTCGTAGCCCTCGCAGAAGGCGCCGTCGCGGTTGCAGGACAGCAGGTGGCCGATGGAGCCCAGGCCCATCTCCCGGTACATCTCGGCATACCGGCAGCGCGTCACGTTGAAGTCGTAGTGCGTCGCGTCCTGCCGCTGCACCTCCATGCGCAGCGCGTCGTCCTTCTGCCAGAGCGGCATCAGGTCGGCGAAGCTCTGCAGGCTCGTCCCCTCCGGCTCGTCCTTGGCGAAATTGGACGCCGCGCTCATCGCCGCCTTGGTGATGGCGGCGTTCAACGCCTCCTGTGCGGCGGCCTCGCCGAAGCGTGCGACCATCTCCTCGTAGACCGGCTTCAGGATCTCCGCCTCGATGCGGCGGCGCTCCAGGATGCCCATCTGTTCGGCCATAAACCTCTCCCTCAATGCACGTGGCCGCCGAGGTAGGCCTCGGCGATGCGCGGGTCGTCGCGCAGCTGGTCGGCGGGGCCGGCCAGCACGATCCGGCCGTCCTCCATGACCGCGGCGTGGTCGGCGACGCGCAGCGCGGCGCGGGCGTTCTGCTCGACCAGCAGGATCGACACGCCCTCGTCGCGGATGCGCTGCACCAGGTCGAAGATCAGCGCGACGATCTTCGGCGCCAGGCCCAGCGACGGCTCGTCCATCAGCAGCAGCATCGGCTTGCGCATCAGCGCGCGGGCGATGCACAGCATTTGCTGCTCGCCGCCCGACAGCGAGCCGGCGTTCTGCTTCAGCCGCTCGCCCAGCACCGGGAACATCGCCAGCACCCGGTCCAGCTCGCCGAGGCCGTGCTCCCCGCCGCCGAGCACGAGGTTCTCGCGCACGCTCATGTTGGAGAAGATCTGCCGCCCCTCCGGGGCCTGGAGCAGCCCGGCCTGCACGATGCGGTGCGCCGGCAGGTTGGCGATCGCCTCGCCCTTGAAGGTGATGGTGCCGCGCCGCGCCCGATAGATGCCGGAGATCGCGCGCATCAGCGTCGTCTTGCCGACCCCGTTGGAGCCGAGCACGGCGACGATCGCTCCCTCGGGCACCGTCAGGCTGACACCGTGCAGGATCTCCTGCGGCCCCATGGCGACGTGCAGGTCGTCTACGGACAGCAGCGCCGTCATGCGTCCACTCCGAGATAGGCTTCGAGCACCGCCGGGTCCTGGCGGATCACGTCGGGCGGGCCGTCGGCGATCTTGCGGCCGGTGGCGAGCACCAGCACGCGCTGGCAGATGCTCATGACGAGGTTCATGTCGTGCTCGACCAGCATGATGGTGAGGCCCTGGCCGTGCAGGCGCTTGATGAAGGCGGCCAGCTCGCGCGTTTCGGTGTCGTTGAGGCCAGCCGCCGGCTCGTCGAGGATCAGGAAGCGCGGCTGCATGGCCAGCGCCCGGGCGATCTCCAGGTACTTGCGCCGGCCGTAGGGCAGGTTGGCCGCCAGCTCGTCGGCGACGTGCGTCAGGCCGACCGCTTCGAGGGCGTGCCACGTCCGCTCGCTGATGGCGTCGGCCCGCTTCCGGCTGCCGAACAGCGCGTCCAGCGGCCCCTGCGGCAGCGTGCCGACCGCGCCCACCGACACGTTGTCGAACACCGACATGTTCGGGAAGACGCGGAGGTTCTGGAAGGTGCGGCTGATGCCCAGCCGCGCCACCCGGTTGGTGCGCAGCCCGTTGATCGGCGTGCCGGCGAACCGCACCGCACCGGACGACAGCGGCGTGAAGCCGGAGATCAGGTTGAACAGCGTGGTCTTCCCCGCGCCGTTCGGGCCGATCAGCCCGACCAGCTCACCCTCGTCCACGTGCGCGGTGACGTCGTTGACGGCGAGCACGCCGCCGAAACGCCGGGAGGCGTGCTCGATTTCCAGGAGGTGCGTCATCGCCAGCCGATCCCGATGCCGTTGTCGGTGCGCCGCCACGCGGCTCCCAGCTGCTGCCGGACCAGCCGCAGGGCCGAGACCTCGCCCAGCAGGCCCTTGGGCAGGAACAGAATGGACAGGAACATCACCATGCCGACCATGATGTTGCGGAAGTCGCCCAGGCCGCGCAGGCCCTCGGGCAGCAGGATGAGGAGGAGGGCGCCGATCACCGCGCCCGGCAGGCTGCCCAGGCCGCCCACCACCACCATCGCCAGGATCAGGATGGACTCGGAGAACTTGAAGTCGCCCGGCGATATGTAGCCGGTCATGTGCGCCCACAGGCTCCCGGCCACGCCGGCGAAGAAGGCGGAGAGCGTGAACGCCTCCATCTTCAGGCGCACGGTGCGGACACCCATGGCGTCGGCGCACTGGTCGTCCTCGCGGATCGAGCGCAGCGCGTTGCCGTAGTAGGAGTGGCTGAGCCGCCCGATGGCGACCACGCACAGCACCACCACCACCGCCACCGTGTAGTAGGTGGAGAGCCGGCCGGACAGGCTGACGCCGAACAGCTCCAGCCCCTTGGTGACGATGATGCCGTTCGGGCCCTTGGTGAACTCGACCCAGTTCAGCATCACCAGATACAGCATCTGCCCGATGGCGAGCGTCGCCACGGCGAAGTAGATGCTGACCAGCCGCATGGTCGGCAGCGCCACCAGGAAGGCGACCAGCGCCGCCACCAGCCCGGACAGCGGCAGCGTCCAGGTGAAGCCGAGGCCCAGCTTGGTGGTCAGCAGCGCCGCGGTGTAGGCGCCGACGCCGTAGAACGCCGCGTGCCCCAGATGCAGCAGCCCGGCGACGCCGGTCACCAGGTGCATGGAGGCGGAGAGCAGCACGAAGATCAGCGCCAGGTTGGCGATCTGGTAGAAATAGCCGCGGTCGAACGACGCCAGCACCGCCGGCAGGGCGGCGAACACCAGCAGGCCGATCAGGACCGGCAGGACCCATTGCGGGCGGGACTTAGACGCGCTCACGGCCCGCTCCGAACAGTCCGTTGGGGAAGAAGATCAGCGTCAGGATCAGGAAGCCGTAGGCCACCATGTCCGACCAGCCGGAGGAGACGAAGGTGGTCGCCATGCTCTCCGAGATGCCGAGGATCAGGGCGCAGATCACCGCGCCGGGGATCGACGACAGACCGCCCATCACCATGGCGACGAACGCCTTGATGCCCGGCACGAAGCCCATCGCCGGGAAGATCGCGCCGTAGTACAGGCCCACCAGGATGCCGGCGGCGGCGCCCATCATCGAGCCGACCACGAAGGTCATGATGATGGTGCGGTCGGTGTCGATGCCCACGTACTTGGCGCCCAGCGGGTTGTTGGACACGGCGCGGATCGACAGGCCGATGCGGGTGCGGGTCAGCAGGTACTGCAGCCCGATCAGCATGGCCGCGGCGACGCCCAGGATGATGAAGTCGCCGGTCACCAGGATCACCGGGCCGACGCGCACCGGGGTGTTGATCAGGTACTCGAACGGCACCGAGCGCATCTGCGAGCCGAAGACGATCTCCAGCGCCTCGCGCACGATGATCGACACGGCGAGCGAGGAGAGCAGGGTAGACTCGCGCATCGCCCGCGACTTCAGCGACGCCTCGTCGGTGAAGCGGCGGAACGGCTTGAAGGCGAGGCGCTCCAGCGAGAAGCCGGCGAAGGCGCCGACGGCGAGCGCCGCGAAGATCGCCGCGGCGATGGGCGGGGCGGTCGCGGTGATCAGCACGAGGCCGGCGAAGGCGCCGAGCGTGTAGATCTCGCCGTGCGCGAAGTTGACGACGTTCAGCACGCCGAAGATCAGCGTGAAGCCGATCGCCATCAGCGCGTAGGTCATGCCCAGCGACAGGCCGATGGCGAGCTGCTGGAGGTAATAGGGGTCGAACAAATCCACCGGGGCGACGCTCCGTTCTGCGGTCCTTCGTCATTTCGTCATCCCCGCGAAAGCGGGGATCCAGGGACGCTTGCAAGGTGCGGTTTCACCAAGCTGCCTGGATCCCCGCCTTCGCGGGGATGACGAAAGAAAAGACGATGACGAAAGAAGAAGGCATGGCGGCGTGCAATACGCACGCCGCGCCCTTTCCCTCTTACTCCTTCACCGGCACGAACTGGCCGCCCTTGACCTCGACCTTGGTCAGCTCCTTGTCGGCCTCGCGGTCGGGGCCGAAGGTGGTCTTGCCGGTGATGCCCGGGAAGTCCTTGGTCTGAGCCAGCGCGTCGCGCACGCTCTCGCGCGTCGGGTTCGGCTGCGCCTTCTCCACCGCCGCCAGCATGATGCGCACGGCGTCGTAGGCCTGCGCCGGGAACTGGCCGGGCTCGGTGCCGTTGGAGCGCTTCTTCCACTCCGCGACGAACTTCTGGACGGCCGGGTCCGGGTTGGTAGGCAGGAAGTTGGAGGTGAGGTGCAGCCCTTCCGCCGCGTCGCCGGCCAGCTCCAGCAGCTTCGGGCTGTAGGCCGCCGAGGTCGAGTAGACCGGCGTCTTGACGCCGAGCTGCTGCAGCTGCTTCAGGAACTGCGCGCCGTCCTCGTAGAAGAAGCCGGTGTAGATGGCGTCGGGCTTCGCGCGCTCGATCTTCGAGATCAGCGAGCGGTAGTCCTTGAGGCCGCGGTTGAAGAACTCGCTGAACGCCACCTGGCCGCCGTTGGCCTTCACCGCGTCGGAATAGCCGGACACCACCGACTGGCCCCAGTCTGTCTGCTCGGCGATCACCGCGACGTTCTTGAAACCCTTGGAGGCCATCCACTTGGCGTTGTAGGGGCCTTCCTGCGCCTGGGTGGCGATGTTGCGGAACTGGTACTTGGAGATCTTGGTGTAGTCGGGGTGCGAGGCGGTCTGCGACAGCTGCGGCATGCCGGCCTCCTTGTAGACCTGCGCGGCGGCCATCGACACGCCCGAGGTGAAGTCGCCCAGCACGCCGACGATCGCCTTGTCGTCCACGAACTTGCGGGCGATGTTCACGCCCTCCTTGGCGTCGGAGCGGCTGTCCTCGAAGACGATCTCCACCTTGAACGGCTTGCCGGCGGCCTTGAACTCGTCCAGCGCGATCTCCGCGGCCTTGCGGAAGTCCTGGCCGTACTGCGCGGTGTCGCCGGTCAGCGGCAACTGGTAGCCGAGCTTGACGTCGGCGGCGTGGGCGGAGGCGGACAGGGCCACCACGGCGGTGGCGGTGAGGGCGGCGAGACGGAGGGTCATCGTTGCGGTTCCCTGAAATCGTTGTCGTTTATCGGTGCGTTACGTCTGGGCGCCGGGGCCGGGCACGACCTTCAGGCGGCAGCAGCCCTCGTCGCCGGGCTTCCAGGTCTCGCCCTTGAAGGTGAAGCCGGCGGACTCGAACAGGCCGCCGTCGATTGCGCCGGCCATCTTGCACAGCAACTCCAGATCCTCGTCGCTGCGGCCCTGCGCCTGCCAGGCTTCCTTCAGCGGGCAGCGGTGGAAATGGATCTCCAGCATCTCGCCGTCGCAGCGCTTGATCTCCGGCGCGAACATCTGGTCGCGCAGCGGGATGCCGTCGAGGAAAGCGCCGCACAGGCCCTCCAGGTCGCCCGGGCCGTGCCCGGCGTACTTGGTGCCCATCTGCTCGCCGAGGCGGCGGGTCGATTCCTTGCCGACCTCCAGCGCGGTCTCGGTGCCGAAGCGCTCGCGCAGCACGTCGAACATGTGCGCGTAGGCGGCGGCGCGCATGGCGTAGGAATTGCGCAGCAGCGTGGGGTAATCGGGGGTGTCGGCCATAATCGTATCCCTGTCCCTCAGATTTCTTGGGAATCGTTCCAGCGGTATTGCAGCAGCTTCAGCGGCCCGACGCGTTGCAGCAGGCTGTTGAAGGGCAGCGGCGTCGGTTCGGTGAAGGGCAGCGCCAGCTCGCGGGTGTCGCGGCCGGCGGCGGCGTGGGCCAGCTCGCGGCCCAGCGACACCGACAGCGCCACGCCGCGCCCGTTGCAGCCGGCCCAGCCGAAGCCGTTCGGCCCCAGCCGGTGGACGCGCGGGAAATAGTCGGTGGTCATGGCGATGCGGCCGTTCCACACATAGTCGAAGGTGACGCCGGCCAACTGCGGGAACATCTCCGCCAGCCGTGCGCCGACGATCGCCTTCAGCCGCTCCGGCCCGTTCACCGGGATCAGCAGCGCGCCGCCGGTGACCAGCCGGTTGTCCGCCGTCCAGCGCATGAAGCGCAGGTCGCCGTGCGTGTCCGACATCGCCTGCCGGCCGGGGATCACCGTCTTGCGCACGTTGTCGCCCAGCGGCGCGGTGGCCATCTGCCAGGACAGGATCGGCACCACCTCGGTGCGGATGTTCGGGAAGACGCCGGCGGCGTAGCCGTTGGTGCCGAGGATCAGCGCGTCGGCTGTCACCTCGCCCTCCGGCGTGCGGGCCACCCAGCGCTCATTGCGGCGCTCCACCGACAGGGCGGGGGAGTTGACGTAGACGGACGCGCCGGCCTGCACGGCCTTGGCCGCCAGCCCGCGCACCAGCGCCAGCGGGTTGATGTGCCCGCCGGTGCGGTTGATCCAGCCGCCGTGGTAATAGTCGGTGCCCAGCAGGTCGCGGACCCGGGCGCGGTCCAGCAGTTCGACGTCGGCGCTGCGGCGGCCCCACTGCTCGACTCGGCGCTGCGAAATCTTGATGCGGCCCGGCGTGTGCGCCGGCTGAATCCAGCCGGCCTGCTCGGCCGCGCAGTCGATGCCCAGGCGGCGCACCGTGTCGAACAGGTACGAGGCGCTGTCGCGCACCAGCGCCACGAACCGCTCGCCGTCGACGGGGCCGAAGCGGGCGACGAGGTCGTCCGGATCCGGCCGGGTCAGCGTCGGAATGACCTGCCCGTTGTTGCGCCCCGACGCGCCGCGACCCAGCTCGGACGCCTCCAGGACCACCGGGCGCTTGCCGGCCTCGACGAGGTGCAGCGCCGCCGACAAGCCGGTGAAGCCGCCGCCGATGACCAGCACGTCGGCCTGCACCGAGTCCTTCAGCGTGGACAGGGACGGCGGCGGCGGGGCCGTCGCCTCCCACAGCGAGTTGGGGCGTTCCCAGATGCCGCCCCGCCCGGGGATGCTGTTCGTCGTCTCTGCCACGTGCGCCGTCCGATTGGTCCGACCAGTTCCTTCACAGTCGAACTATGGGGCAGAAAGGGGTACGATGCAATTTCCCCGGTTGGAATGCGGAATATGGCTGCTATTCACATTGACGAAGCGTGTTATCCCGCCTTCGGCAGCACCGTCTCGGCCAGCCGCACCCAGTAGCTGGCGCCGATGGGCAGCACCTCGTCGTTGAAGTCGTAGTGCGGGCTGTGCAGGTTGCGCCCGCCGTCCGACGGGCCGGCGCCCAGCCAAACATAGCATCCCGGCCGCTTTTGCAGCATGAACGAGAAGTCCTCGGCGCCCATGCTGGGCATCGGGTCGAGGTCCAGCGCCTCCGCGCCCACGACGCGGGCGGCGGCGCGGCGCGCCTTCTCGGTGGCGTCGGCGGTGTTGACGGTGGAGGGGTAGCGGCGTTCGTAGCGGAAGGACGCCTCCACGCCCATCACCGTGGCGATGGCCTGGGCGATCTCGCGCATGCGGCGCTCGATCGTGTCCTGCACCTCGGGGCGGAAGCTGCGGGTGGTGCCGCGCAGCACGGCGCTGGCCGGGATGACGTTCCAGGTGTCGCCGGCGTGGAACTGCGTGACGCTGACCACCGCCGAATCGACGGGGTGGGTGTTGCGGCTGGGAATCGTCTGCCAGGCGTTGACGATCTGCGTGCCGGCGACGATCACGTCGGTGCCCAGGTGCGGCATGGCGGCGTGCGTGCCCTTGCCGGTCAGCGTCAGCTCGAACACGTCGTAGGACGCCATCATCGGACCGGGGCGCATCGCCATGCGGCCGACCTCCAGGCCCGGCCAGTTGTGCATGCCGTAGACCTCGGTGACCGGGAACTTCTCGAACAACCCTTCCTCGACCATCACCCGGCCGCCGCCCTCGTTCTCCTCGGCGGGCTGGAAGACGAAGGCGATGGAGCCGTGGAAATTCGGGTTCTCGGCCAGATAGCGCGCGGCGCCCAGCAGCATGGTGGTGTGGCCGTCGTGCCCGCAGGCGTGCATGCGCCCGGCGTGGCGCGAGGCGTGCGGCAGGTTGGTCTGCTCCTCGATGTGCAGCGCGTCCATGTCGGCGCGGAAGGCGACGGACGGCCCCTCGCCGTTGCGCAGGATGCCGACGACGCCGGTCTTGGCGAGGCCGCGGTGCACCTCCAGTCCGAAGCTCTTCAGCTTCTCAGCGACCACGTCGCTGGTGCGCTGCTCCTCGAACGCGGTCTCCGGATGGGCGTGCAGGTCGTGCCGCCACGCCTTCATGTCGGCGGTGTGCTTCTCCAGGCCCGGAACCGTCTCGACCATCCCTGTTCTCCCTGTTCGTTGGTGGGCAGCAATATGGGGCCTTATACTTTGGTCGACCACCGCGGTGCGAGCGGGGCAGCCTTGACGGCGGTCAAGGGCGGCGCGGCGGGGCAGGGCGACCGTACGCCCGGCCAACAGCGTGGAGGATCGAGCCGTGCAGGACCTCGTTCAGAACCGTTCCATCGGCGACAACTCCGGGGCAGTCCGGATCCAGGTGGAGGTGCGGCTGTTCAACAGCCTGGTGCCGCACGGCCACGGCCGGCCGGTGCAGACGGTGCCGCTGCCGGCGGGCAGCACGGTGGGCGACGTGATCCGCCGCTTCGGCATCCCGCCCAAGGACGTCTACCTCGTGCTGATCAATGGGCGTGACCCGACGCCGACGCTCGGCGACATGGTCAACCAGGAACGCACCCTGGAGGATGGCGACGTGGTGGCGCTCTCCGGTCCGGTGCCGTTCTCCTGGGGGTACGGCGCGCCGGTGGTGTGAGCGTATGGCCCCAACCCGCCCCTCCCATGGGCCGACATGAGGCATGTGCGATAGGGCGGTCTTGCGCTACGGCCGCAACGCCCGCGCCAGCAATTCCTCCGCCTGCGGCCCGTCCCACTCCAGCGGGCCGACGATGCGCGCCACCTCGCGGCCCTGGCGGTCGAGGATCAGCGTGGTCGGCAACGCCTGGGCGCCCAGCACGCTGGTCAGCGCCCGGTCCTCGTCGAGGAAGGCCGGCAGGTGGGTGACGCCGGTGTCGGCGTAGAACTTCTGCACCGCCGGCCAGCCCTTGCGGTCCAGCGAGACCGGCACGACCTGCACGCCTTCCGCCCCGCGCCGCGCCTGCAGCCTGTCGAGGTCGGGGAACTCCGCGCGGCAGGGCAGGCACCACGTCGCCCAGAGGTCGAGCACCACCGCCTTGCCGCGGAACTCCTCCAGCCCGTGCCGGCTGCCGTCGGCGGCGTGGATGCTGATCGAGGGCAGCTCGATGGGCGCGTCGTGCACGGTGACGCTCGCCTTCGGCCCGGCCAGCGCCGGTCCCGCGAGCAGGAGCAGCGCGGCGAGCAGCTTCTTCACAGCAGCACCCCCAGCGCCAGCAGCGCGCCGAACACCGCCTGCAGCTTGGCGGTCTTGGCCAGGAAGCGGTTGAGGCCGCGGCCCGGCGGCTCGGCTTTGAGTCCGCAGATGGTGTGCAGGGTCAGCGGCAGCGCGCCCAGCGCCAGCCACACCCCGGTGTTCGGCAGCAGCGCCGCCAGCGGGACCAGCAGCGCGAAGGGCGCCAGCACGAACGCCGCGTAAACAGCCGTCGCCGCCTTCGGCCCGGCGACGATGGCCAGCGTGCGGCGGCCGGCGCGGGCATCGGACTCGCGGTCGCGGTGGTTGTTGACGTGCAGCACCGCCGCCGCCGGCAGCCCGATGGCCGCCCCGGCCAGCAGCGCCGGCCAGGACACCGATCCGGCTTGCAGCCACGCCGTGCCGCACACCGCGGCGACGCCGAAGAACAGGAAGACGAACACCTCGCCCAGCGGCGTGTAGGCGATCGGCAGCGGCCCGCCGGTGTAGGCCCAGCCCGCCAGGATCGATAAGGCGCCCAGCAGCAGGATCGGCCAGCCGCCCTCCGCCACCAGGAACAGCCCGACCAGCGCGGCGAGGCCGAAGCAGATCCACGCGCCGTGGCGCACCTGGGCGGCGCTGGCCCAGCCCTCGGCGGTGACGCGCGGCGGGCCGACGCGGCCGGCGGTGTCCAGCCCGCGCTCGCCGTCGGCGGCGTCGTTGTAGAGGTTGGTGCCGGCCTGGATCAGCACCGCGCCGAGCAGCGTCGCCAGCGCCACCAGCGGGTGGAACAGCCGGGCGTCGGCCCAGGCGAAGGCGAGGCCGACCGCCACCGGCACCACGGCGATGGTCAGCGTGCGCGGCCGCACGGCCTGGATCCACAGCGACGGCCCGGAGGGGCGGGCGAGGGTGGCGACGGTCATGGCGTGTCCTCCGGGTTCCCAGCGTACAGGCGGCGGGCGCGCTCTTCAAAGGCTCTGACGATGCGCGGCTCGGCGGCCGGCAGGCCGGTGCGGGCCAGCGCGGCGAGCAGCGGCGAGCGGAATTCCACCGCCACCTCGGCATCCACGCGGCAGCCCGCGCCCTCCGGCGTGAAGGTCCAGCGCAGCGCGAAGCGCCGCCACGGGCCATCCTGCGACACGATCTCCAGCCACTCCGGCGCCGCGAAGCGCGCGGTGGAGGAGAAGCGCGAACGCAGCGGGCCGAAGCCGAACACGTTGTCGACCAGCCAGGAGCCGTCGGCGCGCCGCTCCAGGACGCGCGCCGCCACGCAGCCGGGCATGAAGGCCGGGTAGCCTTCGATGTCCGCCACCAGCGCGAAGAGCTGCTCCGCCGTGAAGGCGGGGAAGTCCAGGCGCCAGTGGCGCCGCAGCGCCGGCTCCGCGGTCTCCAGGGTCACGGCAGGTCGCCGCGGCGGAACAGCAGGAAGCCGAGGCCCGCGGTGGCGGTGCCGAGCGCCGCCGGGTAGATCAGCGCCCAGACGATGTAGCCGGTGATGCCGAAGTTATCGAGGATCACGTAGGCGGCCGAGCCGAGCAGCACCAGCTGCGGGTCGAACAGCAGCATCGACGCCGTGCGGAACACCTGCAGCGGGTTGGCGAGCGCCACCGCCAGCACCGCGTCGGGCGGCAGGCTGCTGCGCAGCAGCACGCCCAGCAGCACGAGGTCGAGGAAGCAGATCAGCACCAGCCAGACGATGAACGCCGCCGTCTGCGCCACGTCCGACGAGCGCGCCAGCACCGAGATCAGGAAGCCGATGCCCAGGAAGCACCAGGTCAGCGACAGCAGCAGCGCCACGTCCACCACCAGATGCCACCAGGGCACCGCCACGCCCATAGCCGCGCCGTAGGCGATGGCGCCCAGCAGCGCCAGGACCACCGGCACGAACACCACGGCGAAGCGCCCGAGCATCCGTCCCCAGTACCACGCGCCCAACGGCACCGGCAGGGAGAGCATGTACTCGAACACCCCCGCCTCGCGGTCACCGGCCACCGAGCGCACGGTTGTGATGAGGATGAACACCGGCAGGATCGCCATGGCCAGCTGGATGTAGGTGACCAGCAGCCGGCTCAGGCCGGTGAAGCCCATGACGCGCGACTCGGTCAGGCCGAACACCAGCAGGCCGACGACGATGCCGCCGAACACCAGGCTGTACAGCAGGAACCAGCGGGCACGGGTCGATTCAGCGATGTCCAGGCGGACGGCGGAGAGGAAGGCGGTCATCGCGTTTCTCCCGCGTCGGCCGTGGTCGTGGTCGGCGCGCACTCCGTGCGCTTCAGCGCGGCAGCCTTCATGGCCTCGAACGGCACGGTGTCGGCGCCGTTCGGCACCGCGGCGAAGCCGTAGCCCATGGGGGTGGGCAGGCCCTGGCGGTAGGCGGCCTGGCGGGCGTCCAGCCACGTGGCGCCGTCCTGGTGGCTCATCGCCCAGAACTTCGCCGCGGGCTCGGCGGCCCAGGCGTTGCGCGTGGTGAAGTGCACGGCGCAGCCGACGTCGTCGAACTTGAACAGCTTGTTGTTCGGCCCGCCACGGATCTCCGCCGCGTAGCGCAGCTCCGAGATGATCATGCCGCAGAAGTCGCAGGCGTCGCGGCCGAGCTTGATGGCGCCCGGCCCTTCCTCGCTGCCGCAGCCGGCGGGCAGCCACGCCAGCGCGACGCCGGCCGCGGAGAGCTTCAGGACATCGCGCCGGGCCAAAGGACGGCAAAGCTGCGGGCTCATGCGCGGGGCTCCTCCAGGTTGACGGCGGTGATCAGGCCGGAATAGCGCGACAGCGTGCCGAGGAAGCGAAGCCGGTCGGGGCCGGGCACCTCGCCCTCCCAGACCAGCCCGGTGTCAGCGTCCCGGAAGCCCCACTCGTGCATGGCGCGGGCGAAGGCGTCCTCGCGGCGGGAGACGGCGAGCCGGCAGGCCAGCACCGCGGCGCGGTCCAGCGCGTCGGCCACGGTGTCGTCCAGCGCGACGCGGCCGCCGTCCAGCTCGATCACGCGATCGACCAGCGGCGCGACCTCGTCCAGGCGGTGGCTGGTGATCAGCATGGTGGTCCGCGGCATCTCGGCCAGCAGCGCGAACAGCGCCTTGCGGGCCGGCGGGTCGAGGTTGGCGGCCGGCTCGTCCATGATCAGCAGGCCGACGTCGCGGCCCAGCGCGATGGAGATGAGCAGCTTCTGCTTCATGCCGCCCGACAGCTTGACGAAGGGGCGGTTGCGGATCGGCTCCAGCGTCAGGCCGAGGCGGCCGGCGACGATCTCGAAGCGCTTCGGGTCGGCGCCGGTGACGTGCGCGGTGAAGCGCAGCAGCTCGCCCACCGGCATCTTCAGCGGCGGCGGCATCTGCGGCACGAAGCCGACGCCCTTCAGCACCTCGGCGCGCTGGGCGCGCGGGCTGAGGCCGTCGATCAGGACGGCGCCGTCATGGGCGTACTCGCCCAGCAGGCAGCGGATCAGCGTGGTCTTGCCGGCGCCGTTGGAGCCGATCAGCGCGACGCGCGAGCCCGTCGCGATCTCCAGCGACAGCGCGTCGAGGACGCGCGCGCCCTTGAAGACCTTGGTCAGGTTCTCGATGCGGATCATCGACGGTGGTGTCCTTCCCTGCATGCCCAGGGTATTGGAAGGCGGGTGGGGGAGGGATTCCTTGACGAACGTCAAGTCTGCGGTGCCAAAAGCCCCTCCCCCTCGAGGGGGAGGGGTTTGGGGAGAGGGCGGGAAATTTGGCCGCTTCGCGGTGCCACCCTCTCCCCAACCCCTCCCCCTCGAGGGAGAGGGGCTTTGAAGGGCTACAGCAGCTTCCCCAGACCCTTGATGTCGAACTTCAGCGCGCCGGTCGGGCAGACCTCGACGCACATGCCGCAGCGGGTGCAGTCGGCGCCGATCTCCTGCTTGACGTCCTGGTTCCAGCCGAACTTCGTCATGGACAGCACGTGCGGCACCATGCAGACGCGGCGGCATTCGCCCTCGTGCAGGCAGGCCTCGGCGTTGTAGCGCACGTGCACCGGCGACACCGCGCCGACCACGCCGTAGGTCATGCCGATCGGGCACATGTAGCGGCACCAGAAGCGGCGCGAATAGAACACTTCCACCGTCAGCAGCACGGCGACCCACAGGACCGCCAGCGAGATGCCGTAGGTGAAGGCGCGGCTGAGGATGCCCACGGGGTTGATCGTCTCGAACACCGTGTAGCCGGTGACCACCGCCAGCGCCGCGAACACCACGTACAGCACGGTGCGCGTGCCGCGGTGGAGCTGATGGTCCTTCGCCCAGCCCCTGGCGGCCAGCTTCAGGTGCAGCATCTCGGCCAGTTCGCCCAGCAGATGGTAGGGGCAGACCCACGAGCAGAAGCTGCGCCCGCCGAACAGCCACCAGACGATCAGCACCGTCGATGTGCCGATCACCAGGTTGATGACGACCTCCTTGTAGGCCAGCATCACCTGCAGCGCCGAGTTCAGGTCGGCCATGTGGAAGCCGACGAAGCGCGACGCGGTCAGCGCCCCTTCCACCACCTGGACGTCGAACTGGTAGGACAGCACGAACAGCAGGTTGACCAGCACGATGGAGATCCAGCGGCGGATCCGCCAGCGGTTGCCGGGCTTGAAGTGGGTCTTCTCTTCCTTGATGAACTGCTTGCGCTTCTTGACCTGTTCCGGCTCACGCTTGAACTGGAACAGCGCCTTGGCGGCGTCGGTCTGCTGGGCGGGCGTGGGCTTGGCCGGTTCGCGGCCGAACATCACGGCGAAGCTGTCGAGGAGGCGGCTCATTTCGGGGCGCTCCCGCCCAGGCGGGCGTCGATGACGAGGACGGCGGGCTCGGTCGGGCAGATCATCTCGCACATGCCGCAGCCGACGCAGGTCGGGTGGATCACCGGCGTGCGGCGCGGGTCGTTCGGATCCGCGCTCATAGGCTCCAGCGTGATGGCGCCCTTCACCGGGCACTCGCGCACGCACAGGTCGCACAGCGGCAGGTCGTAGGGGTGATCGGCGACCGGGATCGGCGTCCAGCGGTCGACCTCGGCGTAGCGGTGCAGCCCCTCATAGTCCGCCCCGCGCGCCTGCCCCTTGAAGCCCAGGCCGTTGCGGGCGAGGCAGAGGTCGGGCTTGTCGACCCGGGCGAGGCCCATCCGCACCTCCTCCGGCTTGCTGGGCTTGTGGCTCAGCGCGCCGGTGGGGCAGGCGAGGATGCACTGCAGCGCGTCGCAGGAGAAGTCGCAGGCCTGGTCGCGGGCGGCGATGTAGGGCGTGCCGATCCCGAAGCCCTCGTCGATGTCGGCGAGCACGATGGCTTCGACCGGGCAGACCTGCACGCACTGCCCGCATTTGATGCAGGCGGCGAGGAAGTCGCGCTCGGCGATGGCGCCGGGCGGGCGCAGGCGGGTCGCGGCGAGCGCCGCCAGCGGCAGGAAGCCGCCGAGCGCGGCGCCGGCGACCGCGGTGCCGAGCAGCGCGCTGCGCAGGAACTCCCGCCGGTCGGACTTCTCTTCACCCAGGAGCTGGGCAATGACGGACATCGGGGTCTCCTCAGGAAGCCGGGCGCGTGGCCACCGGCCGCAGCGACGGCGTGGCGTCGCGCAGCACCAGCTTCGGTGTGTTGAACGGCGCCAGCCGTTCCATGAAATCCAGCAGTTCCAGCATGGGTGAGGCGCGGAAGAACTGCGCGTCGCGCACGTCCATCCACAGCCGGTCGGCGTAGGCGTAGACCTCGTACGGGCTGTCGCCCGTGCCGTCGCGGTTGCGGTCGAAGCCCTCGTAGCCGTCCCAATGGTTGCCCGCCCACTCGTGGCGCAGCGCGGTGCCGCCGCCCTGCACGGCGACCGTGCCGAAGTTGCCGACGAAGTCGTTGCGGCGCACCTGCACGCCTTCCCAGTCGTTGTGGAACATCATCGCCATGCCGTTGTAGGCAATGCGGTTGCCCTCCACGACGACGGGGTGGTCGGGGTCGTGCGGCGACAGGTCGGTGTAGATGCCCGTGGCGTTGGACAGGATGTCGTTATCGACGATGGTGACGCCGCTCGACTCCTTCAGCCCGACGCCCATGCCGGACGGGCCCTGGGTGTGGACGATGCGGTTGTGCCGGATCTCCACGCCCTCGGAGTACATCAGGAAGACGCCGACCGTGTTGCCCTCGAACACGTTGTTCCGCGCCACGTTCTCCTTGGCGAACATGAAGTGGAAGCCGTAGCGGCCGCCGATCAGCCGGTTGCCGGTCAGCGTGTTGTTCTTTGAGTACCAGATGACGGTGTCGCGGGCGTTCTCGACCGTGTTGTCCTGGACGGCGTTCTCCATGCTGTACCACAGCCGGATGCCGTCGCCGCGCAGGCCGATCTCCTCGGACCGGGGCCGGATGAGGTTGCGGCGGATGACGTTGTTGTCGGCCTTGTGCAGGTCGATGCCGATCAGGCAGTCCTCGATCCGGTTGTCCTTGAGGATGTTGTAGCGCCCCCGCACCTGCACCGCGGCGTCCAGCGTGTCGTGCAGCATGCCGGAGTTGACGATGCGCAGCCCGGCCAGCGTGGCCCCGTTGGTGGCCACCGTGACCACCGTTCCCTTGCCGCCGCCGTCGATGGTGGCCTTGCCGTCGCCCTCGATGGTGATCGGCCGCTCCAGCCGGACCGGACCGGCGTAGACGCCGGGCTCCAGCCGCAGCGTGCCGGCGATGGGCGTTGCGTCGATCAGCGGCTGGAGCGGCACCGGCTGCGCCAGGGCCGGGGCGGCGCACAGCGCCGCGGGGGCCAAGGCGGCGCACAGCGCCGCGAGGACAGTCTGGAACCTCAGCATGGGACGTGCGGGCCTAGCGGCGGCCCGCCTCCTCGGACAGCTGCTTGCGGCGGATCAGCGTCGCCAGGATCAGCACGACCGACGCCGCCAGCATCAGCGCAAAGCCGTAGTGCGGGTAGGAGAAGGTGGAGAACTGCGCGACCTTGCCCTCGCCGAACACGGTGGGCATGAAGGGCTTCACCGTGAAGGCGCCCCACGGGCTGAGATGGTGGCCGAACCACCACAGCCAGAACGAGTAGTCGGCGACGAAGGCCGCCGGCACGATGATGCCGCCCACGGGCAGCAGCCACCAGAACGGCCCGCGGTAGAAGAGGAAAGCCAGCAGCATCACCCCCACCAGCCCGAAGGCGTAGGGCGCGGCGGCCAGCTCGAAGCGGGCGCCGTTCTCGATCGGCTCCATGCCGATGTAGTGGTTGATGGTGTTCATCTCGTGGACGCAGTCGAGCGCTTCGTCCTCGACCACTTCCTTGTTCTTGCGCAGTTCGCAGCCGTTCTTCACGCCGTCCACGTGGAAGTGGATGCGCACGCCGTCCGGAAAGGTCTCCGGCGGGTAGTTCGGCGCCTTCAGCGACACCCACCAGACCGGCGAGATGTACGCCGCGGCGAGCAGGACCATGGCCACCAGCGTCAGCGCGCGGAACACCAGGACACGGCGGGCCTGGAGCCCGGTGTCGGGCGTGGCGGCAGCGGCTTGGTAGGTGGTGGTGCTCATGGGGAAAGTCCTTTTATCGCGGGGTATTGCCCCCACCCCGGCCCTCCCCCGCTCCGCAGGGGAGGGTGCCTCGATTCCCCCTCCCCTGCGAAGCGGGGGAGGGGTAAGGGGTGGGGGCAAGTCAGGCAGCCGTTACTGGAAGTCCGGGTTCTTCCAGCCCTTCGGGCCGAGCAGCTTGGCGTCCGGCTTCAGGCGGGAGACGTAGTCGAGCACCGCCACCGTGTCCTTGTCGGTGAAGTTCTTGATCTGCTCGACCATCTCCGGGTTGGCGTTGCGGCGCTTGCCTTCCTTGATCCACTGGTACTGGCGGAGCAGGTAGGCGTAGTGCTGGCCCTGGATGCGCGGGTAGTACTTCTCGGCGTTGCCCTCGCCCTGGTCGCCGTGGCAGCGCACGCAGTTGTCGGCGTACAGCTTCTTGCCGTGCTCGATGTCGGTGCCGGGGCCGATGCCGTTCTCCGGGTTCATCGGCAGGCGCGAGATGTACTCGGTCACGTCCGCCACCGACTGCGCGCCGCCGATCTCGGAGGGCAGGGCGAACGGGTACATGGTCGGGTTGTCGCGGTTGCCCTCGCGGATGTCCTCAAGCTGCTTGATCAGCACGGTGCGGTGCTGGCCGGCGATCTCCGGGAAGGTGCCTTCGGTCTGGCCCCAGCCCTCCGGCAGGTGGCAGGCGCTGCACACCTCGTAGATCTCCTTGCCCTTCTCCAGGTTGGGCGTGAGCTTGAGCGCCTCGTCGCGCTCCGAGCCCTCGGACATCCACACCTTCTTGTCCGACGTCGGCGCCTGGACGGGGCCTGCGGCCTGGCCGGCCGACACGGCCACCAGGACGGTCAGCGCCGAGGCGGCGGCGAGCCAGTGCACGGTCTTCATAGTCGAAACTCCTGCTTTTCCTGTTCGTGTGTGCGTCACTTCGCCGACCGGTCGACCTGCGCCAGATAGTCGGCGACGAGCTCTGCCTGCTCGTCGTTCAGCTTCTGGGCGAAGGGCACCATGCTCTCGGCCATGCCGTTCTTCCGGATGCCGTCGCGGATCTCCTTGATCTGGAGCGCGATGTATTCCCGCTTCTGGCCGCCCACGGCGGGCATCTCGGCCTGCGGTTCCTTGCCGTCGGGGCCGTGGCAGGCCACGCACTCCGACTCTTCGTAGAGGGCCTTGCCCTTCGCGACGCGCTCGGCGTCGGCCGGCTGGCCGGCGAGCTTGGGCGGCGGCAGCGAGGACAGCCAGTCGGCGATCGCCTTGCGCTCCTCGGCGCTCACCAGATGCATGACGTCCTTCATGCCCTGGGTGCGCGGGTAGCCGCGGGCGTCGTTGCCCGACAGGCGGTCGCCGGACGCGATCTCGTCCATCTGGCGCAGCGTGTAGGCGGCGTCCAGGCCGGCGACGTTCGGGTACATCTGGATGGCCTTGGAACCGTCGCGGCCGTGGCAGGCGATGCAGGTCTTGCCCATGAAGAGCTTCTTGCCGTCGGCCGCGCCCGTCGGCGGGGCGGACTGCGCGAGGGCCATGCCGGGCACGATCAACAGGCTGGCTGCCAACAGCGCCGTGCGGAGGGGAGCGGTCATGGTCGTGTCGTCCTCTGGAGACATTTTTATTAGAAAAACATGATATTTATCAAACGAAGCGGGAGGGGCATGCCCCTCCCGCCGTTTTCCCGGTTACTTCGCCGGCTTGGCGCCGTTCTGCTCCAGGTAGGTCTTGGCGCGCAGACCGATGTCCGCAGCCTTCACCTGATACTGCCACCACTGGCCGGCCCACAGCGTGGCCTGCTGCCAGTCTTCCTTCTTCGCCGCCTCGTCCGCCTTGGCGCGGGCGTCCTTGGCGAAGTTCAGCTGGTCGGTGGCGTCTTCCACCAGCGCCACCACGGACGGGAAGTCCTTGAAGTTGGTGGACGTGATGTAGGCGACGACCTGATCGATCACCGCCTGGGTGTCGATGCACGACTTGTACTGCTTGTCGAAGTCCGCCTTGACGTACTTGACGCCTTCCTCGACCTTGCCGGCCATCTGCTGGGCGCCCTTCGGCTTCACCATCAGATAGCCTTCCATTTCGAGGTGCAGCGCCGAGCAGAACTCGGTGCAGTAGAACGGGTACACGCCGGCCTTGTCAGCCTTGAAGCTGGCCGAGGCGGTCTTGCCCGGCTCCAGCGACAGGTTGACGTCCATGCCGGACACGGCGAAGCCGTGCACCTCGTCCTGGGCGCGCTCCATGTTGGTGATGTGGAACGTCACCTCGTCGCCTTCCTCGACCTCCACGATTTCCGGCGTGAAGTGCGAGCGGATGGCGGTGCCGTAGACCTCGACCTTGTTGCCGTTCTTGACCACCTTCTCGCCGCCCGGACGGACCGCGAAGGCGCTCTGCTGGTCGGTGCGGCTGTTGGTGCCGAACTTGTAGCGGATGGCCGGCTTCACCTTGTCGGCGGCGATGGCCATCACGTAGTGCGGCTCGCCCAGCGGCAGCGGCATGTCGTACAGCAGCTCCATCTTGTCGCCGCTGATGTCGATCAGCTGGTGGTTCTGCGGATGCAGCGGGCCGACCGGGTTGAAGCGGTCGATGGCCAGCTTGTTCATCGCCACCAGGTACTTGCCCTTCGGCTTGGTGGTGTCACCTTCCATCGTCATCAGATGGCCGATGTTGTAGTGCACCGAGATCTTGTCGAGGACCTTGCCCTCGCAGTAGTCGTACTTGGCGACCTGGCTGTCCACGTACAGCGAGGTGTAGGCGACGCAGGGCTTCGAGTCATACTGCGTGTGCAGCGGGCCGAGGCCGAGCGGGACCTGCTTGTGGATGGCGTCCTTCACGTCGATGATCGGCACGCCGTAGCTGTCCTTGCCGGCGAACTTCTTCGCGGCGACGGCGGCCTGGATCTTCTCGAAGCTGTAGACGTGCGCGTTGCTGTCGAGCTTGCCGCCGACGATGATGTACTTGCCGTCCGGGGAGACGTCGACGCCGTGCGGGCTCTTCGGCTCCGGCACCAGGACGAGCAGGCCTTCCTCGATCGCGGTCTTCAGCGTGATGACCGGATGGTCCTTGATCTTGGTGACCTTGCCGGCCTTGTAGACCTCTTCGGCCTTCTTCCAGTTCACGACGTGCAGGTAGTCGTGGTCGTTGGCCGAGCAGCCGGCCTCGTACGGCGGGCGGCCCTTCTCGATGCCGCCGACGTAGCGCTCGGAGCACAGCGAGTTGGTGAAGGACCAGCCGTCCGACACCAGCTTGCCGGCGTCCGACAGATCCTGCGTGTACGGCGGCAGCTCGACGGAGAACGACTGCGACGGGTCGATGCGGCCCTTCGACTTGTCGAACTTCCAGTAGGTGACGGCGCCGCGGTACTTGTCGTTGAACTGCTCCAGCGGCACGTACTCGCCGCCCAGCGGGGCCGGGTACTGCGAGGCCTCGATCACGTACTCGGTGTTCGGCGTGACGAAGGCGCCGCCGTGCTCCGACTGCATGATCGGGTTGACGACGATCTGCTTGGTCTCGAAGTCGTGCAGGTCGATGACCGCGATGCGCGGGTTGTTCTTGTCGTTGATGAAGACGAACTTGCCGTCGCTCTCGCCGTTGGTCTCCGACGCGGCGGGGTGGTGGGTGTCGCCCCAGGTGATCTGCTTGCCGTCGACGTTGCCCTGCGCGAGCACGGCCTTCGACTCGTCGTCGAAGCCATAGCCCTGCCAGGGCTCGGGCGTGAAGACGCCGATGTACTTCAGGATGCGCATCGACGGGATGCCGTAGACGATGACCTGGCCCGACTGGCCGCCCGACGAGAAGGCGAGGAACTCGTCACGGCCGCCGGTGGGGGTGTAGGTCTTCGCCGCCGCCAGCATGTCCTTTTCATTCAGACCGCGGCGCTTCATAACATCCTGCAGGCTCTCAGCGGCGTATGCGCCGCCGGCGACGGTCGTCGCCATCAGCAGCGCGCCGAAGGCAGCCGACGCCTTCAAAGCCGATTTCATGTCTTCCTCCGCGTGGGTTGAGTACGCACTACTTCAGGTCCCGTCAGGGTCTTGAGCGCCGGGTGCGGCCGGCCGAGCCGCTCGCCGCAGGCAAAACAAGCCTGTTCGGACGCCAGGGGCCTGACATCCGTCGAGTTTGGAAATCGACGTTCAGCACTGGGGCAGTCGGGGCAACGAGCCGCCCGTCCGCCGCGCGTCAACTTCGGAGCTGTTGGCGTTCCACTCCCTAGCCAAATCGACTGTCCGCAACGTGGAGACCATTGGAATGTGCCGCCTTGATTTCGGTCAAGGCAGAGGCGGCTGCGGCAGCCGGTCTCACCGCCTTTGGTCGGTTCGGAGGCAGACCATGAGTGAATTCTTTCTTGCCGAATGTCGCCTTGACCATCGTCAAGTTCTCCCGGGCCGTGGTGCGGCATGGTTCGGGGGTGCAATCATTCTCAGGCGGACGGTGTTGGACGATGGAGTCGCAGCTCACACACGCCGTGACCCGCAACCCGCTGGTCGGGTGGATGCCGCCGGCGGACCGCGAGCGGGTGCTCGGCTACGCCCGGCCGGCCGCCTTCGCCGAGGGCGACGTCCTGTTCCATGAGGGGGAGGAGGCGCGGGCCTTCTTCCTGATCGTCTCCGGCACGGTGGAGCTGTCCATCGCCGCGGGCGGCAAGCGTACCGGCGTGGTCGGCGTGCTGAGCGACGGCGAGTCCGCGGGCGAGGTGGCGGTGCTCGACGGCGGCCCGTACCCGGTGACCGCGCGCGCGCTGGACCGCGTGGTGGCGCTGGCCATCCCCGGCGGCACCTTCCTGCGCCACGTGGAGGAGCGGGCCGAGCTGATGCGCGGCGTGGTGGCCGGTGCCTCGGTCAAGCTGCGGGCTCTGATGCGCGAGAACGGCGAGCTGAAGGCGATGCCGACGGCCGAACGGCTGTGCGGCTTCCTGCTGCGCCTGGTCGACCAGGCGGACGGCATGGCCAAGATCAAGCTGCCCTTCGAGAAGCGCGTGCTGGCCGGCACGCTGGGGGTGAGCCCGGAGAGCCTGTCGCGTGCCTTCGGCCGGCTGCGCCGGGTCGGCATCACCACCGGCCGCACCGACGTGGTGGTGATCCGCGACGTGGCCGAGCTGCGCCAGCTCGTCGTCGCCGGCAGCCTGGGCGACGTGGCGTAGCGCTGCCCAGATAAGCGCCGTCCTGTCGCGTCCTTGGGCAGAGTCGTGCCCGCTTCGCGCCTTCCATCGCCATTTTAACCTTGGCACACGCCTTGCTGCGCAATGGCTGGGCGGCGGGCGCGCGTGCGCGTGCGCCGGACCATTGCAGTGTTGCGGCGACGCCCGGCGGAGGGCGGCGCCGCGTCTGGGGCAATCCGGTCCTCCGCGCGGACCGGCACCTTGAGAACGGCGCCCGGGCGGGGGCTTTCCGCCCGCCGTCCGGGCGCCACTTTTTCCGCAGGGGAGTCCCATGGCCGAACCCGTCCACACCACCTGCCCGTTCTGCGGCGTGGGCTGCGGGGTCGTCGCGGAGCCGGCCGCGGACGGCGCGCTCGCCGTGCGCGGCGACCCCGACCACCCCGGCAACTACGGCCGCCTGTGCGCCCGCGGCGCCGCGGCCGGGGAGGGCGCCGGCCTGCCGGGCCGGCTGCTGCACCCGATGCTGCGCGGCGAGCGGGTGGGCTGGGGCGCCGCAATTGGCGCGCTGGCTGGCGCCTTCGCCCGCACCCTCGACGCGCACGGGCCGGGCGCGGTGGCGATTGCCGTCTCCGGCCAGCTGCTGACCGAGGGCCATTACGTCCTCAACAAGCTGATGAAGGGCTTCCTCGGTTCGGCCAACATCGACGGCAACGCGCGCCGCTGCATGGACGCCGCCATGCTGGCGCAGCGCCGGGCCTACGGATCCGACACCGTGCCGGGCTGCTTCGACGACCTGGAGCAGGCGGACCTGGTGGTGCTCGCCGGCTCCAACCTCGCCGGGCACCACCCGGTGCTGCAGCAGCGCCTGCTGACCGCGCGCCGGCAGCGCCGCACCAAGGTGGTGGTGATCGACCCGCGCTGCACGCCGAGCTGCGACGAGGCGGACATCCACCTCCAGCTGCGCCCCGGCGCCGACGCGGCGCTGTTCAACGGGCTGCTCGCCCACCTGCACCTGCACGGCCGCGGCAATGCCCGCTTCCTGGCCGAGCACGCGGCGGGGGCGGAGGCGGCGGTCGCCGCGGCGCTGGCCGGGGCGACGACGCTCACCGAGGTGGCCGCGCGCTGCGGCCTCGCGGCGTCCAGCCTGCGCCGCTTCTACGAGCTGTTCGCCGCCACCGAGCGCGTGGTGACAGTGATCTCCCAGGGGGTGGCGAGCGCCGACGCGGTCAACGCCATCCTCAACGTGCACCTCTACACCGGCCGGATCGGCCGGCCGGGCATGGGGCCGCTGCCGGTCGCCGGCCAGAGCAACGGCATGGGCGGACGCGAGGTCGGCAGCCTGTCCGGCCAGCTCGCCGCGCACATGGGCTTCTCGGTGGAGGAGGTCGAGCGCGTGCGCCGCTTCTGGGACGCGCCGCGTATGGCCACGGCCGAGGGGCTGGCGGGCGAGGCGCTGGCGCACGCGGTGGAGGAGGGGCGCATCAAGGCGCTGTGGATCGTCGGCACCGACCAGCCGCTCGGCCTGCGCGACGCCGACCATCTGGCGGCCGCGGTCGCGCGCTGCGATTTCGTTGCGGCGTCCGGAGGCTGGGCGGGCGGCGGCGCGGCGCGGGTGGCGCACCTGCTGCTGCCGGCCGCGCTGTGGGGTGAGGGGGAGGGCACCGTCACCGCGTCGGACCGCACGATCTCCCGCCGCCGGTCCTGGCGGGCGCCGCCGGGCGAGGCGAGGCCGGACTGGTGGATCGCCGCGGCGGTCGGGCGCGCGCTGGGCTGGGTGGAGGCGTTCGACTACGCCTCGCCGGCGGCGGTGTTCCGCGAGCACGCCGCGCTGTCGGCCTTCGAGAACATCGCCAGCCGCGCCTTCGACATCGGCGCTCTGGCCTGCCTGTCCGACGAGGAGTACGACCTGCTGGAGCCCGCCCCCTGGCCGCGCCGCTCCGGCGGCCCGCCGCTGCGGCGGCTGTTCGCCGGCGGCGGCTTCCACACGGACGACGGACGGGCGCGGCTGGTGCCGGTGGCGGCGTAGGCGGGGTTATTCCGCCGCCATGGTGAAACGGGCCGCCTGAACGCGGTTCTGGACGCCCAGCTTGCGGAAGACGTGGCAGAGGTGCGACTTCACCGTCACCTCGCTGACGTTCAGCCGGCGGGCGATCAGCTTGTTCGGCAGGCCCTCGCGCAGCAGGTCGAGGATCTCCCGCTCGCGCGCGGTCAGGCCGCGCTCGCTGTTGTCGGGCGCGCCGTAGAGGGAGGGCGCCGGACGCGCCGGCTCCTCCAGCAGGGCGGCGGGGACGTAGCGCTCGCCCGCGATGATCAGGCGCAGAGCCGACAACATGGCCTGCGCGCTCAGCCGCTTCGGAATGTAGCCGGCCGCGCCCAGCCCCATGGCCTCGAGGATCTGCTTGCGCTCGGTCACCGCGGAGAGCACCGCGATGCGCGCCAGCGGGTGGCGTTCGCGGATCGCCGGAAGCCCCTGGGCCACCGTCATCCCGGGCATGCGCAGGTCGAGCAGCACCAGGCGGATGCCGTCGACGCGGTCGAGCGTTTCCAGCACCTCATCGAAGCTGCCGGCCTCATAGACTTCGGTGCTCTCGGCGAGCTGCATCAGGAACGGTCGCAGTCCATCCCGGACCATCACGTGATCGTCGGCCAGGAGAATTCGCATGACCCGTCTCCTACTTCAGATTGCCTGCTCTTCTGTCAATTAGCATGCTGTGATTTGCAACCGCCCTTTGTCAAGACAAGTGTAATATGACAAAGATGAAACTCTCGGGCAAAAATTTCAAAAGTCTTTGTTAATCATCAGGAAGTTTATGGTCTTCTTGATGGAATTTGCTTTCATTGCTCTCGGCGGATTCGTGCACCTGATCCCAGGGTACGGCGACGGCGAAGCAGGACCCGCGTCCCGGCACCGACGCCACCCGCACCGTCATACCCAGCGTTTCGGAGAGGCGCCGCACGATCGCCAGGCCGAGGCCGAGGCCGAGGCCGCCGGTGCCCGCCGCCGCCGACCCGCGGCGGAACGCCTCGAAGACGGCGGTCATCTCGTCGTCGGCAAGGCCCGGCCCGGTGTCCCACACCTCGATGCGGAACGCCTCGTCGCCGCGCCGGCAGCCGACCAGCACCCGGCCGTTCGCCGTGTAGCGCGCCGCGTTGGCGATCAGGTTCATCAGCAGACGGCGCAGCAGCGCCGGATCGGTGTGCAGGTGCAGCGAGCAGCCGACCATCCGCAGCTCCACGCCGGTGCGCGCCGCCTCGTTGCGGCACAGGTCCACGGCCTCGGCCAGCAGGGGGGAGAGCGGGACGCGCCGCCGCTCCAACGGCAGCGCCCCATTCTCCAGCGCCGACGCGGCGACGAGCTGGTCGAGCATGTCCTGCTGCGCCTCGACGGCCGCCCGCATCTTGGCGAGCTGCGCAGGCTCCGGCCGCGCGGCCGCCGTGTGGTCGAGGGCCTCCAGATGGAACTGCAAGGCACGCAGAGGTTGTCCAAGGTCGTGGCTGATGGCGGCGAGCAGCCGCGACTTGGCGGTGTTCGCGGACTCCGCCTGGCGCCGTGCCTCCTGGTTGGCGCGCACGGCGGCGGCCAGTTCGGCGTTGGCCGCCTGCAGCGCGACCAGCATCGCTTGCTCCCGCCGCAGGCTGCGCCCGGCCAGCCGGCCGAGCAGGATGATGACCACCACGCAGACGCCGGCCAGGCCCCCGCTCATCAGCGCGCGCCTCCGCCAGGGGGCGAGCACGGCGGCTTCCGACGCGGACGCGGCCACCAGCAGCGGCATATCGGGCACGCGTCCGATCGAGACGAGGAGCGGCTTCCCCTTCAGCAGGACGGTGCGCTCGCCCTCCACCGGGTCGGGGCCGAAGGGCAACGGCAGCGCGGGGGCGCCGTCGCGCGGCTCCTGCACGATCGGCGCGCCGTTCTCCCGCAGGATGGCGATGGACAGCGGCAGCTCCGGCAGTCCGGCGTTCCGGTAGAACGTGGCGAAATAGTCGGTGCGGAAGGCCGCCACCGCGATCCCGGCGAAGCGTCCGGCCTCCTCGATGCGCAGGCTCAGGCGGAACAGCGGCGGGCCGCCGGCGGGGCCGAAACCGGGCCGGCTGACGTACAGCCGTGCGCCGTCGCGGTGGGCGCGGACATAGTCGCGGTCGGACACGTCGGCCCCGGCGTCCGGCGCCCAGCTCGCCGCCATCATCCGGCCGTCGGGGGCGATGTAGCTCAGCATGGCGACGCCCGGCAGCCGTGGCAACTGCCCGGCCAGCCAGGGATGCCAGTCGCCCGTGGCGCCGGGCGCCGGCGGGCCGTCGCGCAGCACGCGCGCCGCGATCTGGTCCAGCGTGTCGCGCACGTCCTCCATGTTGCCACGCGCGTGTTCGGTGAGCAGTGCCTGCGCGGTGCGCAACGCCATGCGCGCCTGATCGTGCGTTGCCTGCCGGTCGGCCACGGTGTCGGCCGCCCACCAGCCGAGCAGCAGGCATGCCATCGCCACGATCGCCGCGGTCAGGACGCGTCCGCCGTGCTCCATAATTCCTTTCCTATCGAAGGAATCGACCAGCGTCAGGTTCCGGTGGATATGTTAATTAGTTTCTTAGATTTTCTCGACGCACTGCCGGCGCCCAATCATGCCCATAGGTCGCAGAGCGCGGCTAAGCCTTTGAATCGGTGCGTATGGTGGGGGTGGCTGTCAAACCATAGGCTGAGAAACACCGCCTGCCATAGGCCAAAAAAGGCGTGGCCGGTCCGTAAGTGCGTCCGTGTGCCGCACCTTGGGCTGGGCGGGCGCGGTCAGCCGCGGGGCAGGGCGGCGATGGCGCGGGCGACGGCGATCCAGGCTTCGTCCTCGTCGTCAATGCCCTGCAGCGCGGCGATCGGCGGCCAGACCCCCAGCCGGCTGCCGCGGCGCTGGTCCAGGAAGCGGTCCACTTCCTCCGGCGTCGGCAGTCGGTCGCCCTTCAGCTGGTTGCAGCGGCGGTGGGCGAGCACGACGTTGCCCGGCTCATCGACGCCGCCGTAGGCCTGCGGGACGACGTGGTCGAAGGTCGCCTTCGCCCCGGCCGGCTCGCCGCAGTAGAAGCAGCGCCCGCCCTGCAGGACGTCCATCAGCTGCGCGTCGTCGCGGGTGATCACGTCACTCCCGCTCCACCGACCCCCACAGGTCGTACTCGTCGGCGTGCTCGATGGTGACGGGCACGATGTCGCCGGGCTTCAGGCCGGTCTCGCCGTTGAGGAAGACGTTGCCGTCGATCTCCGGCGCATCGGCGTAGCTGCGGCCGATGGCGCCCTCGTCATCGACCTCGTCGATCAGCACGCCCAGCGTCCAGCCGATCTTGCGCTTCAGCCGCTCGGCGCTGATGCGCTGCTGCGCCTGCATGAAGCGCTCCCAGCGCTCCTGCTTGACCTCTTCCGGCACGGCGCCGGGCAGTTCGTTGGCCGCGGCCCTCGCCACCGCTTCGTACTTGAAGCAGCCGACGCGGTCGAGCTGGGCCTCCTCCAGCCATTGCAGCAGGAGCTGGAAGTCCTCCTCGGTCTCGCCGGGGAAGCCGACGATGAAGGTGGAGCGCAGCGCCAGGTCCGGGCAGTCCCTGCGCCAGGAGCGGATGTGCTCCAGCGTCTTCTCCTGTGCGGCCGGGCGGCGCATCGCCTTCAGCACCTTGGGGCTGGCGTGCTGGAACGGGATGTCGAGGTAGGGGAGGATCCGCCCCTCGGCCATCAGCGGCAGCACCTCGGCCACGTGCGGGTAGGGGTAGACGTAGTGCAGGCGCACCCAGACGTCGAAGTTCGCCAGCTCGCGGCACAGGTCGGCGAAGCGCGTCTTCACCTGACGGTCGTAGAAGGGCCGCTCGGCGTACTTCACGTCGATGCCGTAGGCGCTGGTGTCCTGCGAGATGACCAGCAGCTCCTTGACGCCGTTGGTCGCCAGCTTCTCCGCCTCGCGCAGCACCTTGTCGATCGGGCGGCTGACCAGGTCGCCGCGCAGGCTCGGGATGATGCAGAAGGAGCAGCGGTTGTTGCAGCCCTCGGAAATCTTCAGGTAGGCGTAGTGCCGCGGCGTCAGCCGGATGCCCTGCGGCGGCAGCAGGTCGACGAACGGGTCGTGCGTGGGCGGGGCCGCCTCATGCACCGCCTCCACCACCGCCTCGTACTGGTGCGGGCCGGTGACCGCCAGCACGCCGGGATGGACCGAGCGGATGGCGTCCGCGTCGCCGCCCATGCAGCCGGTGACGATGACCCGCCCGTTCTCCTTGATCGCCTCGCCGATGGCGTCCAGCGATTCCTTCTTGGCGCTGTCCAGGAAGCCGCAGGTGTTGACGATCACCGCGTCGGCGCCGTCGTAGGAGGGGGAGATCTCGTACCCCTCGGCGCGCAGGCGGGTCAGGATGCGCTCGGAATCGACGAGCGCCTTCGGGCAGCCGAGGCTGACGATACCGACTTTCGGGGCGGAGTTCGGGGCGGTCTTGCTCATGGCGCGTCTATATAGGCAATCGGGTCAGGCGCGCCAGCCGAATCGGCGTATTCCCGCGCTGGCGCGGCCGGCGCCCCGTGCATGCCTCCCACCCCTTGCGGCTGTATCCGGACGGGGTGCGGCATTTGGTTCGGTCCTATGGCCACGCTTATGCATTTTCGCGGTTGCGGTGTTGGAAACAATTCGTTAACGCTGGTGAAGAGTGTAGCGGATCCGCACAGAAGACATTCGATACACTGAACCGTTTTGACTCGCGTCAACCAACGGCGTACGATGCTGTCGTCGGGGGCGAGCGGGCTCTTTGGAAGAAAGCGCAGGGGGCGGCATGTCGAACAGCCAATTTTCGCCCGCGTCCGCACAGGCGATCGCCGAGGTGATGATGCACATCGGGCACATCGCCGACAGCCTGGGCTATTCCCGCGGCCTGAAGCCCTCGCAGTGGACGGCGCTGCGCTACTTCGCCTCCGCCAACCTCAGCCAGCGCACGGTCTCCGCCTTCGCCGACTTCCACGCCACCACGCGCGGCGCCGCCTCGCAGACGGTGGAGGTGCTGGTGGGCAAGGGTCTGCTGACCCGCGTGCCGGTGCCCGAGGACCGCCGCGTCGTCCAGCTCCACCCGACCGACGCGGCGCTGGATCTGCTGCAGCACGACCCCTTGCAGGAGTTCTCGGCGGTGATCGCCGGGCTGGAGCAGGACGACCAGTTCCATCTGGCCGAGACGCTGTCGCGGGTGCTGCGCGGGCTGCTGACGAAGCGGCAGGCTGCCTGAGGATTCCCGCAAAGTCCGGTTTTTGACACACCGCAGCCGCGGCCGAACCCGTAGCTTCAACAAAGAAGCACCAAGAACGGGTGAGGAAAAGCCATGTTGCGGCTCGGGACGAAAGTCAGATTCTCCGGCCAGGACGCGATGGTCGTTGCTCGCACGCTGGCGGGCGTTCCACGCTATGACCTGCGCCTCGACGACGGTCAACTGGTGAAATACGCGCTGGAGGCCGACCTGGAGGTCGTCTCCACCGACGGGATCATGGCGCCGACACTGGGTGGCTTGACCGGCACAACGGCGTGGGGCGGGCATGGACGCGCCTGAGGCGGTAGCCGACCCGCTGCCCCCGGCGCCGGGCTTCCCGGCGACGCGGGACGACTTCCCGCACTCCCTGCAGGCCTACGCCGTGCCGGACGGCGACGCGGAGGCCGGCGGCTGGAGCCTGTCGCTGTATCGCGCGGTCGGCCCGGAGGAGCGCGCGTGGCTGCACGCGCACGGCTTCACGCTGACCGGCCGGCTGTGGATCCGGCCGGCTGTTGAGGACGCTCCTAAGGACGCCACCGAGAACGGTTGAGAATGGCCGGCGGATCGCCGAAGATGCCGCCGCCATGCTGACCGTTCTGATCGCCGACGACCATCCGCTGTTCCGCAACGCGCTCAGGGACATCCTGCGCTCGACCGGCGAGACGTTCGAGATCGTCGAGGCCAGCACCGTCGAGGAGGCCAAGCGCAAGGCCAACGACGACCTCGACCTGATCCTGCTCGACCTCTCGATGCCGGAGGCGGTGGGCTTCAGCGCGCTGGTGGGCTTGCGCAACGCGGTGCCGTCGGTGCCGATCCTCATCGTCTCCGCCTTCGCCGACCCCGACACGGTGCGGCAGGCGGCGACCTACGGCGCGGCCGGCTTCATCGCCAAGACGGCGGAGCCGATCGCCATGGCGGCGGCGGTCTCCAAGGTGCTGGCCGGCGGCAAGCACTGGCCCACCGCCCCCGCGCCGGCCGAGGCCAAGCCGGAGGCCGGGGCGGCGACGCCCGAGGCGTTCAAGAAGCTGAGCCGCACGGAATCGAAGGTCCTGGAACTGATGGCCGAGGGCAAGGCCAACAAGCTGATCGCCTACGAGTTGGGCATCAAGGAATCGACGGTGAAGACGCACGTCACCGCGCTGCTGCGCAAGCTCGGCGTCTACAACCGGACGCAGGCGGTGATGCTGGCGAACCAGGCGCGGTTCGGGAAGCCGTAACTACTCCGCCGCCTCGGCCACCGGCACCAGCGCGTGGCTGACCAGCGCGCGCAGCTTCGCCGGCTTCACCGGCTTGTACAGCAGGTGCGCCCCGGCGCGCTCGATGCGCTCGCGCACCTGCGCGGAGCGGTCGGCGGTGACGATGATCGCCGGGATGCCGGCGCCCAGCACCTGCCGCGCCGCCCGCACCACGTCGGCGCCGATGGCGCCCTCGTCCAGGTGGAAGTCGGTGATCAGCAGGTCGGGCACGAAGCCGGCCCGCTGCGCCGCGGCGATGGCGTCCTCCGGCACCGAGCCGGGCAGCACCTCGCAGTCCCAGGCGCGCAGCAGCGAGGTCAGGCCCATCAGCACGCTCTCGTCGTTGTCGATGGCGAGGATGGCGACGCCGGCCAGATCGTCTTCGGCATCGGGCGCGGCAATCGCCACCGGCGCCGCGGCGGCGTGCACCCGCGGCAGCGCCAGCGTGAACGCCGACCCCTTGCCGACCACCGAGCGCACGCCGACCGCATGCCCTAGCACCCGCGCGATGCGCTCGACGATGGCGAGGCCGAGGCCGGCGCCGCGGGCGTGGATGCGCGCCGCGCGGCCCTCGCGGTGGAACTCCTGGAAGATGGCGCCGAGCTTGTCGGCGGGGATGCCGATGCCGGTGTCCCACACCTCGACGCGGAGGTCTGCGCCGATGCGCCGGCAGCCGACCAGCACGCGGCCTTCCCGCGTGTAGCGGATGGCGTTGCTGACCAGGTTGCGCAGCACCCGGCGCAGCAGGTGCGCGTCGGTGCGCACGGTGGCGCGGCAGGGCATCACGGTGAGGGCCAGCCCGGCCGCCTCGGCCAGCGGGGCGAACTCCGCCGCCATGGCGTCGAGCAGCGGGCCGAGCGCCACCTCCGTCACCTGCGGGGTGACGCCGCCGGCGTCGAGCTTGGAGATGTCCAGCAGGTCGCTCAGCAGGTCGTCGGCGCCGGTCAGCGCGGTGTGGATGTTCTCGACCAGTTCGCGGTTCTCCGGGCGCATGGCGCGCTCCAGCAGGCTCGCCACCATCAGGCGGGCGGCGCTGAGGGGCTGGAGGAGGTCGTGGCTCGCGGCGGCGAGGAAGCGGTCCTTGGAGCGGTTGGCCTCCTCCGCCTGGTTGCGGGCGGCCTCCAGGGCGGCCTCGACGGCGCGGCGCTCGGCGATCTCGCGGGTCAGCTCGGCGGTGCGCTCCTCGACGCGGCGCTCCAGCACCTCCTTGGCCTCGATCAGCTTGCGGGCGTTCTCGCGCACGACGATGGAGGCGATCAGCACGTGCCCGAAGATCAGCGCCGCCAGCGTCAGCGACGACACCGAGTGCACAATCTGCATGATCTGCATCTTCTGCAGCTCGACCAGCGCCAACGGGAACAGCAGTGCCAGCCCGCTGTAGCTGACCACGATGCCGCCGCCGACCGCCGACCAGAACACCAGATGCGCCGTGGCGCCCAGCGGTCTCGCCACGGACGGCTTCGCCCCGGCGTCGCGCCAGCGGCCCAATCGCCCGCCAACCGGGACGTGGTTGCGGATCCACACCAGCACCAGCAGCACGACGCCGAGCATGAAGGTCCAGCTCACCAGGTCGTGCACCTGCTTGCTGAGCAGGGCCATGGCGGCGAACGTCTCCTTGCCGACCAGCGGCGCGATCATCCGCCGCCCGTACAGGATGGTCAGCCCGGTGACGCCGAGCAGCACGAAGCTCAGCGCCGTGACGCCGTAGGCCAGCCGCTCCAGGTCGCGGACGCGCCCGGCCCAGCGCGCCAGCGTCCACGCCGCGGCGCGCAGCCGCCCGTGCAGCATCAGGAATCCCAGCAGCACCGCGACGCTGACGCCGGCGAGCTGGGTGCCGTAGGTGGCGACGATGTCGGTGCGCACGCTGCCCCAGTCGGCGCCGGTCAGCTGGATCAGCACGCCGCGGTGCCAGGGGCTGGGCTGGTTGACGGTGCCCTCGGCGCCGTTGCGCACGTCGCGCCAGAAGTCGCTGCGCCCCGGCCAGCGGTCGGGCTGGAGCATCAGCGGGTCGACGCCGGAGGGTGACTCGCGGCCGGCCCAGTCGGAGGACGGGGCGGCGAATGACGTGATGGGGAGAAGGGTGATCGCGAGAAGGAGAAGCGCCAGGAGCTGGGCCCCCACCCTGACCCTCCCCCACTTCGCGGGGGAGGGAAAAACAACCTCCCCCCGTCGACGATGGGGGGAGGAGGGGCCCACGCGCAGCGTGGGAGGAAGGGGGGCCGACGCAGCGGCGTTCCTAGTCATAACTCCGGCATCCTAGACAACGCCGGCGATCCGGGGATTGACCTCCCTCAATCCCCGGCCGGGACCGCCACGGCCTTCGGCGCCGCATGGCCGTGCATCACCGGCAGCACGCGGGCGAGCACGATGTAGGCCAGCACCTCGAAGGCGATCATGCCGATGGTGACCATCAGCTCCGGCACCGAGGGGAAGTAGTGGAAGGCGTCGCCGTTCGGCGTCATCGCCACCAGGAAGCCATCCACCCGGTACAGCGACGCCGCCAGCAGCATGCTGACCGAGCCGGCGAACAGCACCCGCGGGCTCTCGCGCCACGCGGGCCGGCTGAACAGCAGGATCGGCAGGGCGAACAGCGCGATCTCCAGCCAGAACATGCGGGCCAGGAAGTCGCCCTGGAACAGCGCCGGGATCTGCCCCCGCCACGCCAGATCGGCGAAGCGCAGCGCCAGGTACACGGCCAGGATGCCGGAGAGCACCACCGCCAGCTTCTTCAGCATCGGCGTCTCGCGCGGGCGGCGGAAGCCGTCGGCGGAAAGCGTCGCCTCGAACATCACCACCGCGAAGCCCATGGAGATCGCCGACAGCAGGAACAGCGCCGGCAGCAGCATGGTGTGCCAGCGCGGGTCCACCTTGGCGCCCATGACGATCAGCAGCGAGCCCAGCGACGACTGGTGCATCATCGGGAACAGGCAGCCCAGCGCCACCAGCACCCACATCACCTTGTTCACCCGGCGCGCCGCGTTGCTCCAGCCCCAGCGCTCGAACACGGTGGGGGAGAACTCCAGCCACAGCACGTGGATGTACAACGCGATGCAGACCGCCACCTCGAACATCACCGAGTTCGGGTTGGCGTAGCCCGGCGTCAGGATGTGCCAGAAGTTCCACCAGCGCCCGAGGTCGACCATCACCGCCACGCCGCCCAGCGTGTAGCCGAACACCGAGGCGAGCAGGGCCGGGCGCACCAGCGGGTGGTATTCGCCCTTGTTGAAGACGTAGACCAGCAGCGCCAGCGCGTAGCCGCCGCAGGCCAGCCCGGTGCCGATCACCACGTCGTAGACGACCCAGATGCCCCAGCTGTAGCCGTCGTTCAGGTTGGTGACCGGGCCGAACGGCGTCTCGGCGCCGATGCCGAACAGGAAGCGCATCAGCACGAAGTACCCGGCGATGGCGACCAGCGCGCCGAGGAACAGCGTGACCGGGGTGACCAGACGGCCTCCGGCGGATTCGTGGTTACTCATGGGAATCCTCCTCCGAACCGCCCTTCTTGCGCGAGCTGCGGTAGGTCGCGGCCAGCAGGCCGCCGAGCACCACCGCCGGCGCCACCAGCCCGTCGTACAGCGTGTGCTGCACCGTCTCCGACATCGAGGCGTAGGAGCGCTCCGGCAGCGTGGGCAGGCCCAGCTTGTCGAAGGGCACGCCGGACAGCATCAGCATCTGGGTGCCGCCGCCTTCCTTCTCGCCGTAGATGTGGTCCACGTACTTGGCGGCCGGCTTTTCCTTGGTCTGGTCGCCGGTCTCGGTCGAGCGGCGCGGGAACTTGGCGACCTCGCCGGGCGTCATCGCCTGCCGGCGCTTGGCCTCGGCCAGCAGCTTAGGTACCGGGCCGAAGATCGTCGCACCCGTCGGGCAGACGTCGGCGCAGGCCGAGAAGCGGCCCTCCTTCCACAGGTGGTTGCAGAGCTGGCACTTGTGGATCTCGGGCACCGCCTTGTCGTAGTCGAACTTCGGGATGCCGAACGGGCAGGCCATCACGCAGTAGCGGCAGCCGATGCAGGCGTCGGCGTTGTAGCTGACCACGCCGGTTTTGGCGTCCTTGGTCATCGCCTGCACCGGGCAGGCGGAGACGCAGCCCGGATCGACGCAGTGCATGCAGGAGCGCTTGATGAAGGAGAAGCCGTCCTGGGCCACGTCCTTCGTCTTCGCCTCGCCCTCCTTGTACATCTTGATGATGTTGAAGGAGGTGGGGGAGAGCGCCTGGGACGGGTCCTCGTAGGCGCGTTCCATCGGCACCTGGATCGGCAGGCCGTTGGCCTCCTTGCAGGCGACGACGCAGGCCTTGCAGCCGACGCACATGGTGGCGTCGAACAGCAGGCCGACGGCCTCGGGCGGCAGCTCCTTGTTGCCGCGCGCCTCGGCCGGGGCGGGTGCCACGACCGCCGCTGTGGCCGCGGTGCAGCCGGCGGCGGCGCCGCGCAGGAAATTGCGTCTGCTGACGGTCATGGCCTCAGTCCCCGAGGGCGTGGTGATGGTCGGCCGGATCGGCCTTGCCCAGGCGGACCAGCAGGAACAGCGCGTACAGCAACCCCAGCGCAGCGAAGAAGCCCAGCACGCCGAGCGCGCCGGTCTCCGCTCCGGTGCCGACGTTCACCAGCGGCTGCGACATGGTCGCGTGCACCGGCAGGGTGAAGCCGACGGCCTTCTCGGTGCACGGCTTGTTGTCGGCGCAGGCCGGGTTCGGCGCGTGCATCAGGTAGTCGGCCTTGACGCTGGAACTGGAGGGGCGGCCGGTCTGCCCCTCCTTCACCGCCGACCAGAAGTCGGCGACGTTGCCGCGGTTCACCTCCTGCGCCGCGACGGGCGCCGCAAGCAGGAGGAGGACGGGGATCAGGAACTTTGCGTGCATGCTTACACCTTGCTCTTGCCCCCTCCCTAGCCCTCCCCCGCTGCGCGGTGGAGGGAACAGAGCCCCCTCTCCCGCTCTCAGCGGATCCGGAGGATCCGCTTGCCGCGGCAGGCGGATCAAAGATCCGCCGAGAGCGAAGCGGGGGAGGGATGGGGAGGGGGCAATGACCGCCTACGACTCCGACTTCATCTTGTACGCCTGGCCCCAGCCCCACGCGCCGGAGCCGAAGCCGCGCGACACCACGCGTTCGCGGTAGATGTCCGCCACCACGTTGCCGTCGCCGGCCAGCAGCGCCTTGGTCGAGCACAGCTCGGCGCACAGCGGCAGCTTGCCTTCGGCGATGCGGTTGCGGCCGTACTTCTTGAACTCGGCGTCGGAGTTCGTCGGCTCCGGGCCGCCGTTGCAGAAGGTGCACTTGTCCATCTTGCCGCGGCTGCCGAAGGCCCCCGCCTGCGGGTACTGCGGCGCGCCGAACGGGCAGGCGTAGAAGCAGTAGCCGCAGCCGATGCACAGGTCCTTGTTGTGCAGGACCACGCCGTCGTCGGTCTGGATGAAGCAGTTGACCGGGCACACCGCCTTGCACGGCGCGTCGGAGCAGTGCATGCACGCCACCGAGATGGAGCGCTCGCCCGGCTTGCCGTCGTTGATGGTCACGACGCGGCGGCGGTTGATGCCCCAGGGAACTTCGTGCTCGTTCTTGCAGGCGGTGACGCAGGCGTTGCACTCGATGCAGCGGTCCGCATCACACAGGAACTTCATACGGGCCATGGTTCAAAAACTCCCGGGTCAGGCGGCCGTGATGCGGCAGAGCGTGGTCTTGGTTTCCTGCATGAGCGTGATCGGGTCGTAGCCGTAGGTCGTGGCGGTGTTCGCCGCCTCGCCCAGCACGATCGGATCCGCGCCCTTCGGGTAGTGCGACCGCCGGTCCTCGCCCTGGAAGTGGCCGCCGAAGTGGAACGGCATGAACGCCACGCCCTTGCCGACGCGCTCGGTCACCAGCGCCTTGACCTTCACGCGGCCCTTCTCGGGACCCTCGACCCACACCATGGCGCCCTCGCGGATGCCCAGGTTGTTGGCGTCGGCCGTGTTGATCTCGACGAACATGTCCTGCTGCAGCTCGGCCAGCCACGGGTTGGAGCGCGTCTCCTCGCCGCCGCCCTCGTACTCGACCAGGCGGCCGGAGGTGAGGATGATCGGGTATTCCTTGGACACGTCGCGGTCCTGGATCGACTTGTAGAGCGTCGGCAGGCGCCAGAGCTTGGTGTCCTTGTAGGTCGGGTACTGCGCCACCAGGTCGCGGCGGTTGGTGTAGAGCGGCTCGCGGTGCACCGGCACCGGGTCGGGGAAGTTCCAGGCCACCGCGCGCGCCTTGGCGTTGCCCGGCGGGTTCAGGCCGTGCTTGATCGCCACGCGCTGGATTCCGCCGGACAGGTCGGTGGTCCAGCTGACCGCGCCGATCTTCTCGCCGCCGATCTTCTGGATGACCGCCAGTTCCGCCTCGGTCAGGTCCTTGTCCCAGCCCATCTTCTGGAGCATGGCCATGGTGACCTCGGGGTAGCCGTCCTTGATCTCCGAGCCCACGGGGTAGGAGTTCTCGGCCAGCAGGTTGGCGCCCTTGTACTCGACGCCGAAGCGGGCGCGGAAGGCGCCGCCGCCCTCGGCCACCGGCAGCGAGGTGTCGTACAGGTTGGCCGAGCCCGGGTGCTTCATCTCCGGGGTGCCCCAGCACGGCCAGGGCAGGCCGAAATAGTCGCCGTCGCACGGGCCGCCGTTGGCGCGCAGCGTGGTCTTGTCGAAGGTCGCCTGATGCTGCATGTGCAGCTTGAGGCGCTCCGGCGACTGGCCGGTGTAGCCGACCGACCACATGCCGCGGTTCCACTCGCGGGTGGTGTCCTCGATGTCCGGCTCGTTCCCCTGCACCTTGATGTTCTTGCAGAGAAGCTCGGCGAAGCCGAACTTCCTGGCGAACAGGTACATGATCTCGTGGTCGGTCTTGCTCTCGAAGAGCGGCGCCATGACCTTGTCGCGCCACTGCACCGAGCGGTTCGACGCGGTGGCCGATCCGATGGTCTCGAACTGCGTGGCGGCGGGCAGCAGGTAGACGCCGTCCTTGCGGTCGTGCAGCACCGCGGTCATGGTCGGGAAGGGGTCGACCACCACCAGGATGTCCAGCTTCTCCATCGCCTTCTTCATCTCGGGCAGACGGGTCTGGCTGTTCGGCGCGTGGCCCCAGAACACCATGCCCTTCACGGTGTCGGGCTGATCGACGTTCTCCTTGGCCTCCAGCACGCCGTCGAACCAGCGGGAGACCGGGATGCCGGTCTTCTCCATGAAGTCCTTCGACTTGAAGCGCGCCAGGATCTGGTCGTAGGGCACGTCCCAGACGCGGGCCCAGTGCTTCCACGCCCCCTCGGCGAGGCCGTAATAGCCGGGCAGGCTGTCCGACACGACGCCGAAGTCGGTGGCGCCCTGCACGTTGTCGTGGCCGCGGAAGATGTTGGTGCCGCCGCCGGCCATGCCGACGTTGCCGAGCGCCAGCTGCAGCACGCAATAGGCGCGGGTGTTGGAGGAACCGACGTGGTGCTGGGTGCCGCCCATGCACCAGACCAGCGTGCCCGGCCGGTTCGAGGCCAGCGTGCGGGCGACGCGCTTGAGCTGCGAGCCGGGGACGCCGGTGACCTTCTCGACCTCGGCCGGGGTCCACTTGGCGACTTCGGCGCGGATCTCATCCATGCCGTAGACGCGCTTGGCGATGTAATCCTTGTCCTCCCAGCCGTTCTCGAACACGTGCCAGAGGATGCCCCAGATCAGCGGCACGTCGGTGCCGGGACGGAAGCGGATGTACTCGTCGGCCTTGGCGGCGGTGCGGGTGAAGCGCGGGT
>NZ_JBOZRT010000088.1:0-52007 GCF_050789165.1 Azospirillum sp. | reverse complement strand
GCCGACAGCAGGGCCAGGGTGGCGAAGCCGGCGAGCAGGGAAGTGCGGATCATGGGGCGGTCTCCTGGGTGGGGCCGGCGCTGCGCGTCCGGCGGGGGGTCTCGATGACCGGAACCCTACCCGACCCCACCCGGCGCCGATGTGAGCCGGGCCACAAAGCAACGCACTTCCCTGCCCCCCTCCGACTCCAGCGCGGTCAGCGGAACAGTCCAGGCACCACCTTGACGATGACGCCGGTTCGCGACGCGACCAGCAGCACGTCGCTGTTCACGCGGATCCACTGATGCCCGCGTGGCGCCGGGCGGAGGTGATAACGGGCCGGCTCCACGACGACGTAGCGCGCGGCACGATAGGACGGCGGCAACCTGTATCCGGGAGCCCAATGGCGCGCCTCGTACCCTCGCGGCCGGCGGTACTCCTCGACGCGGACTCTCTCATGATCCTCTCGACGGTCGCGGTCCCAGCGACGGCCATCCGGCCCTTGGTCATGCTGGACGCGTTGGAACCCCGCGTCTCGACCGTAGTCCCCGTCACGGGCGAAGGCGGCCGAACTGCCGATGCCGGTGATGGCCACGACGACGGCGAACATGGCAACGAACGGGCGTTTCATTGAGGTGCTGTCCTTTGTCAAAGCCGGGTCCAAACCCGACGATGGCATCGTGCGCCTGGGCTGTTGCTGGTTGATGTCCGCTGTTCGGGCCTTTGGTAACGCATCGTAACGATGGTACGCGCTGCCGCTTCCCGCCGGCCGCCGCCTGTCTTGACTGGCGGGAGGTGCCTTCGAGTCGGGAAACCACCCTCCCCCTGCGGAGAACGCGGCGACTCAACGCCGGACGCGACCGGGCACGCCCCAGGTTGCGGGGCCCACGGTTCGTTGCGGTTCGCCGCAAGTCGCTTTGCACTATTGGATAGTGTGTGGGACGCTGGCTGAGTTCGTCCCTGATTGGCCTTCCCGATCAAGAACTTGATCAGGGAAGGTGGCGGAGCGGGGGGGATTCGAACCCCCGGTACGAGTAATCCCCGTACGACAGTTTAGCAAACTGCTGGTTTCAGCCACTCACCCACCGCTCCCCGGTGGACACCCCCGTTTCGGGGGGCGCCGTGGTGGAAGCCGTTCTAGCGGCCCTGGGTGCCGCTTGTCAACGCCTTGCAGGGGAAATATTCCGGATCGTGGCAGGCGGAGCGGACGCACGTCCCCATGCGACACCCCGCACCCCATTGTGGCTCATTCGTGACAAATTCAGATAAAATTTTATAGACATTGCGCTCATCGCCGGGTAGCATCATCCCCATACAGAGAAAACCACCGGTTCGGGAGGCTGCCATGAGCCTGTCCAAGCGTTGCGTCGAAACCCTGCTGGATCTGGCCGAAATCAAGCTGAGCTGCCTGGAGATCACCGACCGCGAGGACGCGCGCGAGAAGGAGCTGCTGGAACGCTGCATCCAGGAGCTGCGCGCCGAATCCGAGGGCCAGGACGGCCGGACGCTCTCCTTCCAAGCCCCCAAGCGTCGCGGCCGCCGCCCCAAGCACCTGCAGTACCACGAGCTGCACGCGGCCTGACCGGCCGCGCCCCCGGTCACACCATCATCGGTTCGTCGGCGCGCTGCGGCACCGTCCGCGGCAGCACCAGAGTGAAGCGGGTGCCCTGCCCTTCCTGCGAATCGACCGACAGGCGGCCGCCCAGCACCTGGGTGACGGTGTTGAAGACGATGTGCAGCCCCAGACCGCTGCCGCCTTCCGAGCGCTTGGTGGTGAAGAAGGGGTCGAAGATCCGCGGCAGCACCGCAGCCGGAATGCCCTTGCCGTCGTCGGAGAACACCAGTTCCACCTCGTCGGCGCCGCGCGGCTCGACGGTGATTCGGATGGTGCCGGCCTGCCCCTCGGCGTAGGCGTGCACGATGGCGTTGATGGTCAGGTTGGTCAGAACCTGGCTGAGCGCGCCGGGGAAGCCGTCCATGGCGAGGCCCTCCGGGCACTCCACCTCCACCGCCAGGCGCGTGCGTTTGAGGCGCGGGCGCAGGCTGAACAGCACCTCGCCGATGTAGGTCTTGAGGTCGAAGGCGCGCCGCCCGCCGGACGACTGGTCGACCGCCACCTGCTTGAAGCTCTGGATCAGCTCCGCCGCGCGGTTCATGTTGGCGACCAGCAGCTTCGCCCCCTCGCCCACCGTGCCGAGATACTCGGTGAAGTCGCTGCGACGGATGCCGCCGCCCTCGAATCGCTCGCGCACGCGCGCGGTGGATTCGGCGACGTGGGTGGCGGCGGTCAGGCCGATGCCGATGGGGGTGTTGATCTCGTGCGCCACCCCGGCGACCAGCTGGCCCAGGGAGGCCATGGTCTCCGCCTGGATCAGGCTTTCTTGCGCCGCGCGGAGCGCGGCGAGGGCGCGCTCCGCGGCGTCCTTGGCGGCCTTCAGCTCGGCCTCCGCGGCCTTGCGGTCGGTGATGTCGTAGAGCCAGGTGAGGTAGGCGCTCTCGCCGTCGAACTCGATGGAATCCCAGGACGCCAGCACCCACACCACGCTACCGTCGGGACGGCGGAACGCCACCTCGGCGTCGCGGAAAGCGCCTTCGGCCTCCAGCCGGGCGCTCAGCCGCGCGCGCACCGCCGGGTCGACGTAGAGGTCGGGAATCGAGGTGCGCTCGATCTGGGCGCGGGTCAGGCCGAAGATGCGCGCGGTCTGCGGATTCGAGAACAGCCAGCGCCCATCCTTGCTGGAGATGTTCACCGAGATCGGCGATGCCTCGAGGATCGCCAGCAGGCGCTCCTCGCTGGCGCGCAGCAGCTCCTCCTGTCGGCGGCGGGCCGAAATGTCGGTCATGATGCCGGTGTAGCGCACCACCCGCCCGCTCTCGTCGAGCACCGCGCGCCCCTTGGCCTCCACCCACATCCAGGTGCCGTCTTCGCGGTGCAGGCGGTAGACGTACTCGTACGCCGCGCTCTCGCCGCGCAGGTGGGCGTGGGTGTGCGCCAGCACGCGGGCGCGGTCCTCCGGGTGCAGGCGCCGCTCCCAGAAATCGGGCGGCATGGCCGGAGTCGTCTGGAAGCCCAGCATGCGGGGAAAGGTGTCGGACCACCAGCAGGTGCCGGCCACCACGTCGGCGTCCCACACCGCGGCGTTGGTGGCCTCCAGCGCCATGGCGAGGCGCACGGCCATGTCGCGCTTCTCCGCCTTGGCCTGGATCTGCTGGCTGATGTCGTAGAACCACGTGATGTGGCAGCGCCGCCCGGCGTATTCGGTGAGCGCCGAAGTCATGGTGCCGACGTAGAGCTCGCCCGATCCGCGGCGCAGCAGCACCTCGTCCTTCGTCGCGGCGCCGGCGCGGTACAACCGCTCCATGTACTCTTCGCGCTGCTCGGGCCTGGCGTAGAGCGATGGGACGCCGTCGGCGGCGAACTCCTCCGCGGTCTGGCCAAAGACCTCAAGCGCGCGGGCGTTGCGGTAGAGGATCTCGCCGTCGCGGGTGTTGATGATGACGCCGACCGGCGCGGTGTCGAGCAGCGCACGCAGCCGCGAATCACCATCGGCATCAGTCGGCGGGGGCGGCGCGTCGTCCGGACGTTCGGCCCGGCGTCCCATCGCATAGCCGATCCACCCCGCCAGCACCGCCAGCGCGACGATCACCGTGACTGGCAGACCCAATGGATCCATCGAACCTCCCCGAGAAGGACACTGGAAACTTGCATTCGAGGAAATGCAATCCCTTTGTCATCGCAGGGTCAAAGATACGGGAGTATGCTGCACCGCCAAAATCAGTCATCACACTGCGCCAAAAATTCCATGCGCGCACAAAAAAAGACGCCGCGGAGCATACCCCGCGGCGTCCACAATGCGCAGCCGTGCCGAACGGCCTACCCGTTCAGCTTTTTCTGAAGAATTTCATTGACCAGCGCCGGATTGGCCTTGCCCTGGGTGGCCTTCATCGCCTGACCGACGAAGAATCCGAAGAGCTTGTCCTTGCCGGACTTGTACTCCTCGACCTTGTCGGCGTTGGCGGCCAGGATCTGGTCGATGGCGCCTTCGATGGCGCCGGTGTCGGTCACCTGCTTTAGGCCCTTCTCCGCAACGATATCCGCCGGCTTCTTGCCGGGCGTCTCGAACATGATCGCGAAGACGTCCTTGGCGATGCGGCCGGAGATGGTGTTGTCGGCGATCAGGTCGATCAGGCCGCCGAGGTCCTCGGCCTTGACCGGGCTCTGCTCGATCTCCAGGCCGGCCTTGTTGAGCGCGCCGAACAGGTCGCCGGTCACCCAGTTGGCGGCCAGCTTCGGGTCACGCCCCTTGGCGACGGTCTCGAAGTAGTCGGCCTTGGCCTTCTCGTTGACCAGCACGTTGGCGTCGTAGGCGGACAGCTTGAAGTCCGCCATGAAGCGGGCCTTCTTCTCGTCCGGCAACTCGGGCAGGGTGCGCTTGATGTCCTCCACCCACTCCGGATCCAGCTCCAGCGGCAGCAGGTCGGGGTCGGGGAAGTAGCGGTAGTCGTGCGCCTCCTCCTTCGAACGCATGGAGCGGGTCACCAGCTTGGTGGTGTCCCACAGCCGCGTCTCCTGGACGATGGTGCCGCCCTCCTCCAGCACTTCGACCTGGCGGCGCGCCTCGTACTCGATGGCGGCCATCACGAAGCGGATGGAGTTGACGTTCTTGATCTCGCAGCGCGTGCCGAACGGCTGCCCCGGCTTGCGCACCGAGACGTTGCAGTCGCAGCGCATGGAGCCTTCCTCCATGTTGCCGTCGCAGGTCCCCAGGTAGCGCAGGATCGAGCGCAGCTTGCGCACGTACGCCCCGGCCTCCTCGGCCGAGCGCAGGTCGGGCTCCGACACGATCTCCATCAGCGCCACGCCCGACCGGTTCAGGTCGATATAGGTCTTCGACGGGTGCTGGTCGTGCAGCGACTTGCCGGCGTCCTGCTCCAGGTGCAGGCGCGTGATGCCGACCGTGCGGGTCGAACCGTCCGGCAGGTCGAGCACCAGCTCGCCCTTGCCGACGATCGGCTGCAGGTACTGGCTGATCTGGTAGCCCTGCGGCAGATCGGCGTAGAAGTAGTTCTTGCGGTCGAACACCGAGTAATTGTTGATCTGCGCCTTCAGGCCCAGGCCGGTGCGCACCGCCTGCTCGACGCAGAATTCGTTGATGACGGGCAGCATGCCCGGGAACGCCGCGTCCACGAAGCTGACCTGGCTGTTCGGCGCGGTGCCGAACGCGGTGGCGGAGCCGGAGAACAGCTTGGCGTTGGACACGATCTGGGCGTGGACCTCCAGCCCGATCACGACTTCCCAATCGCCCGTTTCACCCTGGATGTAGGTCATGGTCTAACTCTCCGTCCCGCTCAGGCCATGAACGGCGGGGTGGCGGTGAACTGCGCGGCGTCCTCGATCACGCCGCCGACGCGGAACAGCGTCTCCTCGTCGAACGGCTTGCCGATCAGCTGCAGGCCCAGCGGCAACCCGTCGGCGCCGAGGCCGGCGGGGATGCTCATGCCCGGCAGGCCGGCGAGGTTGACCGGCACCGTGAACACGTCGTTCAGGTACATCTGGATCGGGTCGTCCATCTTCTCGCCGATGGCGAAGGCGCCCGACGGGGCGGTCGGCGTCAGGATGACGTCGCACTTTTCAAAGGCTTGGTCGAAGTCCCACTTGATGCGGGTCCGCACCTTCTGCGCCTGCAGGTAGTAGGCGTCGTAGTAGCCGGCCGACAGCACGTAGGTGCCGATCAGGATGCGGCGGCGGACCTCCTTGCCGAAACCGGCGCCGCGGGTGTTCTCGTACATCTCGTTGAGGCTGTTGCCCTCGACCCGCAGGCCGTAGCGCACGCCGTCGTAACGGGCGAGGTTGGACGAGCACTCGGCCGGCGCCACGATGTAGTAGGCGGCCAGCGCGTACTTGGTGTGCGGCAGGCTGATGTCCACCGGGGTGGCGCCGGCGGCCTTCAGCCACTCGATGCCCTTGCGCCACATCTCCTCGATCTCGGCCGGCATGCCGTCGACGCGGTATTCCTTGGGAATGCCGACGCGCAGACCGCGGATGTCGCCGGTGAGAGCCTTCTCGAAGTCCGGCACCGGCATGTCCACCGAGGTGGAGTCCTTCGGATCGAAGCCGCACATGGAGCGCAGCATGATCGCGCTGTCGCGCACCGTGCGGGTCATCGGGCCGGCCTGGTCGAGCGACGAGGCGAAGGCCACCACGCCCCAGCGCGAGCAGCGGCCGTAGGTCGGCTTGATGCCGACGATGCCGGTGAAGGCGGCGGGCTGGCGGATCGAGCCGCCGGTGTCGGTGCCGGTCGCCCCCAGCGCCACGCGCGCCGCCACCGCGGCGGCCGAGCCGCCCGACGAGCCGCCGGGCACCAGCTTGCGCGGCCAGTTGCCGGGCTCGCCCGGGCTCCACGGGTTGATCACGTCGCCGTAGTAGGACGTGATGTTGGCCGAGCCCATGGCGAACTCGTCCAGGTTCACCTTGCCCAGCATGACGGCGCCGTCGCGCCACAGGTTGGAGGTGACGGTGGATTCGTAGCCGGGCTGGAAGCCGTCGAGGATGTGGCTGGCGGCCGTGGTCAGCACGTCCTTGGTGCAGAACAGGTCCTTTACCGCGATGGGCAGGCCGTCCATCGGGCCGGCCTCGCCCTTGGCGCGCCGCGCGTCGGACGCCTTGGCCATCTCCAGCGCCTTGTCCGGCGTCTCGGTGATGAAGGCGTTGAGGGGGCGGGCCTTCTCCATGGCGCGGACGTGCGCCTCGGTCAACTCGACCGCGGTGAACTGCTTCTCGGCCAGCCCCTTGAGGGCGTCGGCCATGGTGAGGTGGGTGAGCTGGGTCATGTTATTCGACCACCTTCGGCACGGCGAAATAGCCCTCGGCCGCTTCCGGGGCGTTCTTGACGATGTCCTGCGGGTACCCGCCGTCGGTGACTTGATCCTGGCGGCGGCGCAGCTTCTGCGCGGCGACCGAGGTCATCGGCGGGACGTTGCCGGTGTCCACCTCGTTCAGCTGCTCCACGAAGCTGAGGATGTTGTTCAGCTCGCCCGCGAGGTGGCCGAGCTCTTCCTCCGGCACCTTGATGCGGGCCAGATGCGCGATCTTGGCCACGGTGGCCTTGTCGAGCGACATGCCTGGTACTCTCTTCCGCCGTATCGGGAAAAACGGCTCGGAAGCTAGCACCCGCGGCGGGGGTACGCAACGTTGCAGGGGCCTAGATTCGTTTCCCGCCCAGCGCCATCGCCTCCGGCTCGCGCGGGGGTGAAGCGACGCGCAGCCGCGCCAGCGCCGCCGCCACGTCGGCATCGGAAGGCGCCGCCGGGTCGGTACGGCATTGGTTGACCAGCACGAGGTCGCCCGCGGTCACGGACGTCGCGACGAAGCAGCCGTAGGCATTGCCGGACAGTGTCATCTCATAGCGCTCGAACGCGTAGACCCGGCCAGCGCCGAAAGTCGTCCCGCCACCGAGCGAGCGGCCGGAGCCGCCGGGCGGGATGAAGCGCTCGCGCACCTCGGCCGGCTCGGTGTGCTTGGAGATGAACTCGCCGTCGCCGGCCTGGCTGTAGAGGACGATCGTCTGCCCCGCGTCGCGCAGCCAGCGGGCGGTGAAGGTGTCCATGCCGCCGTGCTCCAGCCGGCGCAGTTCGTTCGGGCGCGGCCCGCCGTAGACCGGGTCGCCGAAGGCGATGGGCGAGGTGCGCGGATCGACCACCTCGCTGACCGGTGGGGCACCGGCGGCGGACTGGGCGGCCGCCCCGAATCCAAGCCCCACCACCAGCGCCGCAGCGACCCTCAGCATGGCGTCCTCCGGAAAGCGTCCTGTAAAGGCAAGGTGGAGCGCGGCCGCGCAAAGAAAACGGAACTGTTCGTCATACGTCCTTTTCGACCGTCGCTTTCGACGCCGCGAACGCTTGCCGGACCGAAGGCGTGCGCCTAAGGTTCGGCTCATGATCCGCACCCTCACCGACCTCGCCGCCGCGCTGCCCAAGGGGGCACGCCTGCTCGGCCTCGACCTCGGAACCAAGACCATCGGCCTCGCCGTGTGCGACCCGGGGCTGACCGTCGCCTCGCCGATCCAAACCATCCGCCGCTCCAAGTTCACCGAGGAGGCGAAGGAGTTGGCGCGCATCGTGCGCGACTACGGCGTCGGCGGCTTCGTGCTGGGGCTGCCGCTAAACATGGACGGCTCGCAGGGAGAGCGGGCACAGGCGACCAACGCCTTCGCGGCGACGCTGGTGCAGCGCGCCGACCTGTTCGGCGGCTGGGAGCCGGAGATCGCCTTCTGGGACGAGCGGCTGTCCACCGTGGCGGTGCAGCGCTTCATGACCGACGAGGCCGACATGACCCGCAAGCGCCGCGGCGAGGTCGTGGACAAGATGGCCGCCGCCTACATCCTGCAGGGCGCCATCGACTCGCTGGCCCACGCCCGCCGGCAGGCCGAGGCGGCGGCGCGCGAGGATGAGGACGACCTGGACGACGAGCGCGACGACTGACCGGCGATGGCCACCGTCGTCGGCGCGCTGGCGCCCATCTTCCTGCTGATTCTGGTCGGCCATGCCCTGCGGCGGTTCGAACTGGTGCCGGCGGCGTTCTGGCTGCCGGCCGAGCGCGTCACCTACGTGCTGTTCTTCCCCTGCCTGATCGTCGATGAACTGGCGCGCGCCAACCTCGCGGCGTTCGACGTGCTGCCGATGGCCGCCGCGCTAGTCGCGGCGACGCTCGCCGCGGCGGCGCTGCTGGTGGCCGGGCGCCGCCTGTGGGGCCTGGACGGGCCGGCCTTCACCTCGGTGTTCCAGGGCGGCGTCCGCTTCAACACCTACGTCGGCCTGGCGGCGGCGCGGGCGCTGTACGGCGCGCCGGGGCTGACGCTGACGGCGGTGGGGATCGCGCTGCTGATCCCGCTGGTCAACGTGCTGAGCATCATCGTGCTGTCCGGCCACGGCCGCGACGCCAGGGGAGCGAGCGCCAAGGCGATCCTCGGCGGGCTGGTGCGCAACCCGCTGATCGTCGCCGCGGTCGTCGGCGCCGCGCTGACGCTGAGCGGCGCCGGCAAGCCGCCGCTGATCGGCGACGTGGTGGAGATCCTGGCGCGCGCCGCGCTGCCGCTCGGCCTGCTGTCGGTGGGCGCCGGGCTGGACCTCGGCGCCATCCGCTCGGCCGGGCGCGGCGTGCTGGTGTCCGGCGCCGTGAAGCTGCTGCTGCTGCCGGCGCTGACGGCGGTGGCCTGCGTGGCGTTCGGGGTGGAGGGGCTGGCGTTCACCGTGGCGGTGCTGTTCAACGCCCTCCCCTGCGCGCCGAGCGCCTACATCCTGGCCCGCCAGATGGGCGGCGACCACACGCTGATGGCGACCGTCATCACCGTGCAGACGCTGCTGGCGGCGCTGAGCCTGCCGCTGGTCCTGGTGGTGTTGGGGTAGGCCGCGCCTTACGACACCACCGTCGAGCTGCCATCCGGATCGGTGCTTGTCTTCTGCGCCAACCCGTCGTCGCCGATCTCGTAATAGTCGCCTTTGAAGTCCACCCAGATGTGCTTGTCGGCGTGCAGCCCGGTGGGTTCGTCGAGGGTGCCGGCCGCCACGTCGATGCGGGCCGAGCCGATGCCCTCCCAGATCACGCCGGAGCCGCAGCGGGAGCAGAACCCCCGCCGCGCGTTCCCCGACGACTGGTACCAGGTCAGCGTCTCATCCTTCACGAGGCGCAGCCCGTCCTTCAAAAAGGTGGTGTAGGCGCCGACGTGGCTGTGCTGGCGGCGGCACTGGCCGCAATGGCAGAACGAGATCGGGCCGGGCTGCACAGTGATCTCGTAGCGGATGCCGCCGCAGGCGCAGCCGCCGGTCCAGACGCGGCGTTCGTCGCTCATGGCTCAACCCTGCCAGAACGGCTTGTCGGCCTCGCTGCCGGCATCGGCGCGCGAGATGCCGATGTCCTGCAGCAGATGGTCGGGCAGCGCCTCCAGTGCCCGGCGTTGGCGCCGCCGCTCCTGCCAGGTGGCCAGCGTGTCGGTGGCGCTGACCACCGCGCGGCCGACCGCTTGCAGCAGGCCGTTCGCCGGCCGCGAGGTCGTGCGGGCGAAGACGGTGTTCGTGCTCTGGCTCATGGCTTCGTCTCCCTATCGAACTGCGTGGCGATGAGTGTGTTTCCGAGAAGGAAGATGGCCCACCCGGTTCTTGCGGACAAACGACGCTTTCTCATAGGATCGATTAGGAAACCTAATCCGACCGGAGCGCCCCGTGAGCCGCCGCCTGCCACCGCTCAACGCCTTGCGCGCCTTCGAGGCGGCGGCCCGCCTGCTGTCCTTCACCAAGGCCGCCGACGAGCTACACGTTACCCAAGCTGCGGTAAGCCATCAGATCAAGGGATTGGAGGAATGGCTGGGGGTGCCGCTGTTCCGCCGGGTGAACCGCGGGCTGGTGCTGACGGACGCCGGGCAGACCTACCTGCCGCCGTTGCGCGAGGCGCTGGACCTGATGGCCAGCGCCACCGAACGGGTGATCCGCCGCGACGCCACCGGCACGCTGACCATCTCCACCATGCCGAGCTTCGCGGCGAAGTGGCTGGTGCTCCGGCTGGGGCGGTTCCAGGCGACGCACCCGGAGCTGGACGTGCGGCTGCACACCACCTCGCAGATGGTGGACTTCAACCAGCAGGACGTGGACGTGGCGATCCGCTTCGGCAGCGGCGACTGGCCCGACCTGCGCGTCGAGCGCCTGCTGAACGAGGACATCTTCCCGGTGTGCTGCCCGAGCCTGCTGCCGACACTGGCGACGCCCGCCGACCTGAAGAAGCACACGCTGCTGCACGACGACTACATCGTCACCTGGGGCGACTGGCTGGCGCTGGCCAAGGTGGACGGGATGGACGCCACGCGCGGCCTGCACTTCACCGATTCGTCGCACACCATCCAGGCGGCGATGGAGGGCCACGGCGTGGCGCTCGCCCGGCAGGTGCTGGCCGCCGACGACCTCGCCGCCGGCCGGCTGGCACGGCCGTTCGACGTGGCGCTGACCGGGCTGTACGCCTACTACTTCGTCGCCCCCACGCACTATTTCCAGCGCCCCAAGGTCAAGGTGTTCCGCGAGTGGCTGTTCGCCGAGGTCGAGGACTACGCGGCGCGCATGGGCCTGCCGGAGCGGGCGTAGCGCAGTGCCCCCTCCCCGTCCCTCCCCCCGCTGTTGCGGGAGAGGGGGCTGCCGACGCGACGGCGGAGTTCCCTCCACCGCGAAGCGGGGGAGGGCTAGGGAGGGGCAACCACACGCCTCTCACCACCTTGCGGGCCGCCCGCGCCGCTCCTATAGTCGCGCCCCATGACCGGACCAGCCGCAACGCGATTCCCGCACCGTCACCTGCTCGGCATCGAGGGTTTGACGGCGGGTGAGATTTCCCTCGTCCTCGACCTGGCCGACGGCTACGTCGAGCACAACCGGAAGCCCGTGGTGAAGGAGCAGCTCCTGCACGGGCGGACGGTGATGAACCTGTTCTTCGAGAACTCCACCCGCACCCGCACGTCGTTCGAGCTGGCCGGCAAGCGGCTGGGCGCCGACGTCATCAACATGTCGGTGGACGCGTCCTCGGTGAAGAAGGGCGAGACGCTGATCGACACCGCGGCGACGCTGAACGCCATGCACGTCGATGCGCTGGTGGTGCGGCACTCCGAATCGGGGGCGGTCAAACTGCTGTCCGACAAGGTCAACTGCGCGGTCATCAACGCCGGCGACGGCAACCACGAGCACCCGACGCAGGCGCTGCTGGACGCGCTGGCGATCCGCCGCCGCCTCGGCCGGCTGGAGGGACTGATCGTGGCGATCTGCGGCGACATCCTGCACAGCCGCGTCGCCCGCTCGAACATCCACCTGCTGAACGCCATGGGCGCGCGGGTCCGCGTCGTCGGCCCGCCGACGCTGGTGCCGAGCGCCATCGAGCGGCTGGGCTGCGAGGTGCACCACACCATGCTCTCGGGCCTCAAGGACGCCGACGTGGTGATGATGCTGCGCCTGCAGAACGAGCGGATGAGCGGCCAGTACGTGCCCTCGACGCGCGAGTACTTCTACTTCTACGGCCTGGAGTACGAGAAGCTGGAGGTCGCCAAGCCGGACGCGGTGATCATGCACCCCGGCCCGATGAACCGCGGCGTCGAGATCGATTCCGAGGTGGCCGACGACCTGAAGCGCTCGATGATCCTCGACCAAGTGGAACTCGGCGTCGCCGTGCGCATGGCCGTCCTCGACATCCTGACCCGCGACCGCCGGGGAGCCAACTGATGACCGCCCCCATGTCCAATCGGGTCGCTTATGTGAACGCCCGCCTGCTCGACCCCGCCACCGGCCTGGACGCGCCGGGCGCGCTGCTGACCGATGGTACAAAGATTGCCGACCTCGGCCCCGGCCTGTTCAAGGACGGTGTGCCGGAGGGGATCGAGGTGGTCGACCTCGGCGGCCAGTGCCTCGCCCCCGGCCTCGTCGACATGCGCGTCATGGTCGCCGAGCCCGGCAACGAGCAGAAGGAGACGATCAAGAGCGTGTCGCGCGCGGCGGCGGCCGGCGGCGTCACCTCCATCGTCTGCCTGCCCAACACCACGCCGGTGCGCGACGACGTCTCGGGCCTGGAGTTCCTCGCCCGCCGGGCGCGCGAGGTGAAGCTGGTCAAGGTCTACGCCTACGCCTCCGCCACGCGCGGCGCCCAGGGGTCGGAAATCACCGAGATGGGCCTGCTCTCGCGGGCCGGCGCGGTGGCCTTCACCGACGGCATCCGGGCCATCGAGAGCGCCAAGGTGATGCGCCGCGCGCTGAGCTACGCCAAGGGCTTCGGCAAGCTGATCATCCAGCACCCGGAGGAGCCGAGCCTCGCGTCGGGCGGCATGATGAACGCCGGCGAGATCGCCACCCGTCTGGGCCTCACCGGCATCCCGCGCGAAGCCGAGATCATCATGATCGAGCGCGACCTGCGCCTCGTCGAGCTGACCGGCGGCCGGCTGCACTTCGCGCACGTCACCACGGGCGAGTCGGTGGAAATCATCCGCCGCGCCAAGGCGCGCGGCCTCGCGGTCACCTGCGACACCGCCCCGCACTACGTGGCGCTGACCGAGACCGACGTCGGCGAGTACCGCACCTTCGCCAAGGTCTCCCCGCCGCTGCGCGGCGAGATGGACCGCCGCGCGGTGGTGGAGGGGCTGGCCGACGGCACCATCGACGCCATCGCGTCCGACCACATCCCGCAGGACCAGGACTACAAGCGCCTGCCCTTCGGCCAGGCCGAGTTCGGCGTGATCGGGTTGGAGACGCTGCTGCCGCTGACGCTGGAGTTGGCGCACAAGAAGAAGCTGTCGCTGCTCCAGGCGCTGGCCTGCGTGACCTGCAAGCCGGCGGACATCCTCGACCTGCCGGCCGGCCGTCTGGCCAAGGGAGCCTCCGCCGACCTTCTGGTCTTCGACCCGGAGGTGCCGTGGACGGTGGACCCGGCCGCCTTCAAGTCGAAGTCCAAGAACTCGCCCTTCGAGGACCGCCCGGTGCAGGGCCGGCCGCTGCGCACCGTGGTGGACGGACGCACGGTCTGGCAGGCGGAAGGCTGACCCGGTGCTGACTCTCGCGGCAAGCGCCCTGCTGGGCTACCTGCTGGGCTCGATCCCGTTCGGGCTGGTGCTGACGCGGCTGGCCGGTTACGGCGACATCCGCAAGATCGGCTCCGGCAACATCGGCGCCACCAACGTGCTGCGCACCGGCAACAAGCCGCTGGCGCTCGCCACGCTGCTGCTCGACAGCGGCAAGGGCGCCATCGCGACGCTGCTGGCGCTGTACCTCGCCGGGCACGACGCGGCGCTGTTCGCCGCGGGCGGCTCGCTGCTCGGGCACAGCTTCCCCGTGTGGCTGGGCTTCAAGGGCGGCAAGGGTGTGGCGACGACGCTGGGCGTGCTGCTGGCGGCGGCATGGCCGGTGGGCGTGGCCGCCTGCCTGACCTGGCTGGTGGTGGCGGCGCTGTTCCGCATCTCGTCGCTGTCGGCGCTGGTCGCGGTCGGGCTGAGCCCGGTCACCGCGTGGTTCCTCGCCGGGCCGGACGTGGCGGCGCTGTGCCTGCTGATCGCCGTGCTGGTGTTCGTGCGGCACGAGGCGAACATCCGCCGCCTGCTGAAGGGCGAGGAACCGAGGATCGGCGCCAAGAAGAAGGCGGCGTAAGCCGCCGCCCTCCTCTGCGACCGGTCCTCACCCGCCCAGCCGCAGGTTCTCCTGGAAGGCGAACTTCAGGAACGCCTTGAGGTCGTCGCCGTAGCGCTCGAACCGCACCGACACCTGCCCCTTCTGCGGGTTGACCGAGAGCACGATGAACTCGGCCTGGGCGGTGATGTCCATGCGGTCGGCCATCGACAGCGAGGCCTTCACCACCTCGCCGCGGCGGAACACCGCCTCCTGGTCGTAGATGCGGAAGCACATGCCGCCCAGCGACCAGTTGCGGGTGTGGTGCACGCCGCGCTCGGTCTGCACCATCACCACGGGGCGGACGTAGCGCTTGTGCCGGCGCTGCTCGGTCGGCGTCGTCGGGCGCGGCGGCGGGGCGGATTCGGGGGACGGCGGGGCGATGCCGCTGCCCTCCAGCTTGGCGCCGTCCAGCTTGGCGTTCAGCAGGATGGCGGCGCCGAAGTCGGCGTTGCGCAGGTCGGCGAAGGACAGGTCGGCGCCGTCCAGGTTGGTCGGCCACGGCTTGCCGCCGGCCAGCATCAGCGGCTTGGCGTTCGCCCCCGCCAACTTGGCGGCGCCCAGGTGGGCGCGGCGCAGCGTGGTGCCGCGCAGGTCGGCCTCGCCGAGGTCGCCGCCCTCCAGGTCGCAGTAGGAGAGGTCGGCCATCTCCAGCCCCACTTTGCGCCACCTGGCCCTGGGGAAGCGGCAGCGGCGGATGCGCGCCGCCGACAGGATGCGGCCGGACAAATCGGTGTCCGGCACCGTGACGAGGTCGAGGTCCAGGCGCTGCCCCTCCCGCCCTTCGCTATCCACCCAGCGCTCGTGCGCCGCCACAGCCTCCATGAAGGCGTCCTTGTCCATGGTGGTGTAGGACGGCTGCGCGATGGCGTCGGGCGGCAGGGCGAAGGGGATGTAGGTGCGGCTCAGCGTCGCCGGATCGATCACCGTGCCGTTGAAGGCCGCGCCGTCCAGCGTGGCGCCGCTGAGGTCGGTGCCCACCAGCACCGCGCCGGTCAGCTCCGCGCCCGACAGGTCGGCGTCGCCGAGATCGGCGCCCGACAGGTCGCAGCCGGCGAAGTTCGCCCCGGCGAGGATCGAGCGGTCCATCTGCGCCTCGGTCAGGCGCGCCGCGCCGCCCTGCGTCTTGCCCGCCCCACCGTCCGCCATGACGGCGCCGGCGCGCAGGTCGGCGCCGCGCAGGATGGCGTCCGTCAGCGCCGCCTTGTGCAGGTTGGCGCCGCGCAGGTCGGCGGCGGAGAGGTTGGCGGCGGTGAGGTTCGCCCCCTCCAGGTCGGCGCCGAACAGGTCGCACTGCGACAGGTTGGCGCCCATCAGCTTGGCGCCGCACAGGCTGGCGCCCGACAGCTTGGCGCCGGTCAGGTCGATCTTCGGAAGGTTGAGGCCGGTCAGGTCGCGGAAGCTGAGGTCGGCGCGCTTGCCGCCCTTGCGCTTCAGCCAGTTCTGGTGGGCGATGATGATGCCCTTGATGTTCTCGATCTCGGCCTGCGTCCGTTCCGCCATAGGCTTGCTCGACCTGTCCAGAGTGATTAACCGATTGTCCGGGGAGCGGCATGATACACGCAGCCGCAGGCATTCCTCACCACCAAAGCGCCCATCGCGATGCGTCCGTTTGGCGCTTCGACCATGCAGACAATTTTAACCAATTGGAAGCTATATCGTGAAGCGTGGAATCATCTCTGGGGCCGGCGGGGAAGCCGATGACCGATGCGAAGCCGTCGCTGAAGGCGCGCCTGGAAAAGGTCAAGCAGACGCTGCTGCCGCTGAACCGCGGCGTGAAGGCCCAGCTCTTCGACTATCTGGTCGATAAGCAGCTGACCAGCGACCCCGTGGGCGCGCACATCGCCGCGGCGCTGCTGGAGGTGCTGAACGGCAACCGGACGGAGCACGCGCGCCGGCTGTGGACCGGCTGGCTGGAGCCGGTGATCGTCCGCGACGACGAACTGCTGTACGCCGAGCGCCGCCTGCCCGGCTGCGTGCACATCGCCGACGCCGGCGGCTGGTGGCGGGCGCTGTCGCCGCGCCTTGCCCACGTCGCCGTGGCGATCCAGGGCACCATCGAGGAGCGCAGCCGGACCATGCCGCTCGACGGCATCTTCGCATCCGATTCCGCGCGCCAGTGGGCGGACATGCTGCGCCTGGAAAGCCTCGCCAAGCTGTCCGCCCTGCGCGCGGTCCCGCAGGCCCGCGCCAAGTTCCTCGCCGCCGCCAACGCCGAGCGGCTGAAGCTGCTGCCCACCGCCGACCGGGGCGCCCCGGCGCCACTGGACGCCGGCGACTTCGACACGCTGTTCACCGTGCTGGAGGCCGCCCCCGCCTGGACCGACGTTCCCCGCCCGGCGCACCAGGCCGAAGCCGGCGAGATCGTCGCGCTGGTCGAAGGGCTGCTGGAGCGCTCGTCCCGGCGGCCGGAGGCGGCGGCCCTCTACGCCGCGGCGCACGTGCACGGCCGCGCCGAGCCCTCCACCGCCGTCGTGCTGCACCACGAATTCGCGCTGCCGCTGGTCGATTCGGCCATCGTCGCGCACCTGCGCTTCGCCGGGCAGCGGCTGCGCGAAGCGATGCGCCAGGGCCTCGGCGCCCGCGGCGCCGGCGGTGCGCGCATGCAGCGCGCCGCCCACCCGGACACGCTGCTCGACCGCTACTTCGGCTGGTACGACGCCGCGCACGCCGCCCACCTCGACCAGAACCAGCGCTCGGAGGCCGAGATCCGCGCCTCCATCGGCGAGCTGCTGACCCTCCTGGAAGAGGAGCTGATCCCGACGCTGACCCGCCGCATCTTGGAGCTGAACGAGCACGTGCCGCCCGCCGCCGCGCTGTCCGGGGTGCGGTTCGTGCGGCAGTTCAAGGACCGGCTGTGGCGGCGCGGGCTGGTCGCCTCCCCCAACCCCTGGCCGCCGTCGGTGGGCGAGCACCTGACCGGCCTGTTCCGGCAGATCGTCGCCTCCCCGCGCGAGGACCGGCTGGCCACCCTGGCGCACCTGACGGAGATCGCCGAGCTCGTCGGCTACCCGGTTGAGATCACCGCGCTGGACGAGGGGCTGCTGAGCGTGGTGCGCGAGGCGCTGCCGAACCGCGTCCGCTGCGGCCCGGCCGAGCTGCGGCTGATCGAACGCGTTCTGGCTGTGGCGGTGAGCGAGCGGCGCAAGTCCCGCTGGTGGATCTCGGAAGAGATGCGTACCTTGTTGGCGGAGACCGAACGCCTCGACCCCGAGCTGCTGCGCACGGCGGCCGCGGCGTCCACCTCGTGAGGACCGATGGGCGCCGATGCCTGACGTACGAATCCGCTGGAGCGAGGCGCTGGCCGTCGGCGCCGCCGCGCTCGACACCGACCACCAGCACCTCTTCGCGCTGACCAACGACGTGCTGGCGGCCATGCTGGACGGCCGCGGCCCCAACGTCGTGAAGGCCGCGCTCCGCGATCTGGAGGCCTACACCCGCCAGCACTTCAGCCGGGAAGAGGCGCTGCTCGACGAGACCGGCTATCCCGAGGCGGAGGCGCACAAGGCCTCGCACGCGCACCTGCTGGCCCAGCTGGAGAAGATCCGCGCCATGGCCGGCGAGGGCCAGCCGGAGCGGGTCGCCCGCTTCCTGCAGTCCTGGATCCTCGACCACATCCTCGTCGCGGACATGGACTACGCCCGCTTCCTGCGCAAGCGCGCCCGCAGCGAGGCGCCGGCCGAGGTGGCGCAGAAGATCCTGGTGGTCGAGAGCTCGCGATTCTTCGCCGCCGTGCTGCAGGAGGAGATCCAGGCCGCCACCGGCCTGACCGTCGAGACCTGCGGCACCTTCGCCGAGGCGCGGCTGGCGCTGCGGTCGCACGGGCGGGAGTATCTGGTGGCGGTGCTCAACGTCATCCTGCCGGACGCCGCCGACGGCGCCGTCGCCTCTCTGTGCCGCGAGACCGGCGTGCCGACCGTGGTGTTCTCCGGCACCTACTCCGAGGACCTGCGCGAGCGCCTGACCGCCGAGGGCGTCATCGACTACATCGTCAAGGACACGCCGGCCAGCATCGGCCAGCTGGTCTCGGTGATTCGCCGGCTGGTGCGCAACCGGCACGCCAAGGCGCTGGTGGTGGACGATTCGGTCACCTCGCGCTCCTACATCGGCGACCTGCTGCGGCAGTACAATTTCCGCGTCCTGCTCGCCACCAACGGCCAGGAGGCGCTGGAGCAGCTGGCCGAGCACCCGGACGTCAGCCTCGTCATCAGCGACTTCCACATGCCGCGCATGGACGGCATCGAGATGGTGAAGCGCATGCGCGCCACCCACTCCAAGGAGCGGCTGTGCATCATCGGCCTGTCGTCGGGCGGCGGCACGGCGATGTCGGCGCGCTTCCTGAAGGCCGGCGCCAACGACTTCCTGCCCAAGCCGTTCCTGCGCGAGGAATTCTACTGCCGCGTCGCGCAGAACATGGAGCTGCTGGAGCTGATCACCTCGCTGCGCGAGGTGTCGACCACCGACTACCTGACCGGGCTGTACAACCGCCGCCACTTCTACGACGTCGGCGAGACGCTGTTCGCCAGCATGCAGCGCGGCACCATAGCGCTGACCGCGGCGATCCTCGACATCGACCATTTCAAGCGGATCAACGACACGCTGGGCCACGACGCCGGCGACCACGTGCTGAAGGCGGTGGCCCGCAACCTGCGCGCCATCACCCGCGAGGCCGAGATCATCGCCCGCATCGGCGGCGAGGAGTTCGCCGTGCTCGCCATCAACCTCGCGCCGGAGGGGGTGTACGGCTTCTTCGAGCGGCTGCGCGCGGCGATCTCCGGCATCGAGGTGACCATCGACGGCAAGACGGTCCCGGTGACCGCCAGCATCGGCGTGAGCACCGGCACCGCCGGCAGCCTGGACGCCATGATGAGCAAAGCGGACGAGATGCTGTATCTGGCGAAGCGGTCGGGACGGAACCGGGTGGAGGTGGGGTAGGTTGCGGCCCCCACCCCATCCCTCCCCCGCTTCGCAGGGGAGGGGGCAGAGCGGCGGAGTTCCCTCCCCTGCGAAGCGGGGGAGGGCTAGGGAGGGGGCAAACGCCACTTACGACCGCCGCCCGACCCACACCTCCGGGTTCACCAGATGCAGCGGCTGGCGCCCGGCCAGCGCGTCGATCACCGATTCCGCCACCATCAGCGCCATGCGCACCAGGCACTCCTCGGTCGAACTGGCGGTGTGCGGGCTGAGCGCCACGTTCTCCAGCCCCAGCAGCGGGTGCCCGGCCGGCAGCGGCTCGCGCGAGAACACGTCGAGGCCCGCCCCGGCGATGCGCTTCTCCCGCAGCGCCTCGACCAGCGCGTCCTCGTCCAGCGTCGGACCGCGGCCGGTGTTGAGCAGCAACGCCGTGGGCTTCATCAGGGCCAGTTCGCGCCGGCCGATCAGGTTTCGCGTCGAGTCCCGCAGCGGCAGGTGCAGCGACACCACGTCGGCGGCGTGCAGCAGGTCGTCCAGGCTGTCCACCTTGGCGTAGCCCAGCGCCTCGATCTGCTCCTTCGGGGCCGACGGGCTGTGCACGATGACGCGCATGCCGAAGCCGTGGTGCGCCATGCGCGCGGTCGCCCGGCCGATGTCGCCGAAGCCGACGATGCCCAGCACCTTGCCCGACACCTCGGCGAAGGGCAGCCGGTAGCGCACGTCGAAGTCGCCGGCCTGCGCCGCCCGGTGCGCCGGCACGATCTGCTTGGCGAGCGCCATCATCAGCGCGATGGCCTGCTCGGCCACCGACACCGTGTTGCCGCCCGGCGTGTTGGTGACGGGGATGCCGAGGGCGGTGGCGTGCGGGATGTCGATCTGATCCACGCCGACGCCGTGGTTGGCGACGATGCGCAGCCGGGGCGCGGCGTCCATCGACGCCGCCTTCAGCCCGGCGTTGCGGGTGATGGCGGCGTCGGCGTCGCCGATCAGCGGCACCACGTCCCTGGTGTCGGCGGAGGGCGCGCGCTTCAGCGCGATCCCCGCCTCCTCCAGCCGGCGCTCCCCAGCGATGTGGATCGGCTGGACGATCAGGCAGACGGGGGCAGTCATCGCAGGTCTCCCCAAAAAGGAGCCGTCATCCCCGCGAAGGCGGGGATGACGGAAAGATGGCGTTGAGGACTTACACCCCCTTGGTCTGCCCGCCGTCCACGCGCAGCTTCACGCCGGTGATGTAGCGCGCCCGCTCGCTGGCGAGGAAAGCGACCGCGTCGCCGAACTCCTCGGGCTGGCCGTAGCGGCCGGCGGGGATGGCACCCTTCGCCGACGCCGCGATCTCGTCCTGGGTCTTGCCCAGGCGCTTGGCGTTGGCGGAATCCAGTTCGCCGATGCGCTCGGTCTGGATGCGGCCGGGCAGCACCATGTTCACGGTGATGCCCTTCGACGCCACCTCGTTCGACAGCGTCTTCGACCAGCCGAGGATCGCGGCGCGGATGCCGTTGGACAGGCCGAGGTTGGGGATCGGCTGCTCGATGCCCGACGAGCCGATGGTGATGATGCGGCCCCAGCCGCGCTCCTCCATCGGCGGCAGCAGGCGCTGCGCCAGATGGAACAGGTGGCCGGCCATCATGGCGAACTGCTGCGTCCACTGCTCCAGCGTCGCGTCGCGCGCCATGCCCGGCGGCGGGCCGCCGGAGTTGTTGACCAGGATGTCCACCCCGCCCTCGGCCAGCACGGCGTCGGCCAGCCGGTCCACCGACGCGCGGTCGGCGAGGTCGACCGGCAGCGCGCGGGCGCGCTTGCGCTGCTCGTCCGGCAGGGCGTCGATCCACTCCTGCGTGCGCGCCTCGGTGCGGGCGGCGGCGATGACGGTGGCGCCCTCGGCCAGCAGCGCGCGGGCGGAGGCGGCGCCCAGGCCGCGGCTGGCGCCCAGCACCAGGGCGCGGCGGTTGGCGATTCCCAGATCCATCAGGCGATCTCCTTCAGGCGCTTATCCTGGCGGGCGAGCAGGAGCTCGATGTCGGCGACGTCGGCGGGCGAGAGCTTGCCGCCGGGCTTGCGCAACGCGGCGGACGCGATGGCGCCGCGCTTGGCCAGCACGTACTTGCGCGCCACCAGACCAATGCCCTGCTGCTGCTCGTAACGGGCGTAGGGCAGGTAGGCGTCGAAGAGGTCGTGGGCGCGCTCCACGTCGCCCTTGCCGTAGGCGTCCACCACGCCGGTCATCATCTCCGGGAAGGCGAAGCCGGTCATCGCGCCGTCGGCGCCGCGGCCCATCTCCTCCGGCAGGAACAGGCCGCCGTTGCCGGTCAGGATGCTGACGCGGCGCACCTCGCCCTTGTCCGAGGCGGCGCGCAACGCGCTGATCTTGCCGAGGCCGGGCCAGTCCTCGTGCTTGACCATCACGCAGGTGGGCATGTCCTTGAGGATGCGGTTCAGCACGCCCACCGGGATCTGCACGTTGGTGGTCAGCGGGTAGTCCTGCAGCACGAACGGCGTCTTGCCCAGCGCCTCGGCGACTCCGGCGTAGTAGCCGTAGATCTGGTCGTCGCTGCGCAGGTGCCCGGCCGGGGCGACCATGACGCCGGCGGCGCCGTCGTCCATCACCGCGTCGGCCAGTTCCTTCATCGGCGCGAAGCCGGGGCTGGAGACCCCGACCACCGTGGGGATCCGGCCGTTCACGCGCTTCAGCACGCGGCGCACGAAGGTGCGCGATTCCTCGGCGGTCAGCTTGGGCGCCTCGCCCATGATGCCGAGCACCGTGATTCCGGTGACGCCGCGCTCCAGGTAGAAATCGACCATGCGGTCGGTGCTGGCGAGGTCGAGGTCGCCGCCGTCCGTGAACGGGGTGACCGCTATGATGAAGACGCCTTTGGCGGACTCGTCCAACAACGCCATGTCCCGTCGTCCCTCCTGACTGATTGTTGGGGCCTAGCCAAGCACCATCACGCGTGCCTTGTCCAGGGCCGCCCGGCGCCGCATGGCGCGCATGCGCGGAGCGCGTCCCGGGATGGCCAACCGCTGTGCCCGATAATTGTCACTGTGACAAGCAACGCTTCGCCAAATCTTAACCATCATTGGTTTCCCGCGGTTAACCCAGCGAACGGAGCATCGCGTGCAAACGCACGAGCGAGGCTTCGACCATGACCACCATCCCCACCACCTTCACCATCACCGCCTACGGCCAGGTCGCCAGCGGGCGTTGGCCGCACTTCATCCTGCGGCTCGACGGGCAGAAGATCGGCGAGGCGACGGTCAGTACCTCCGATCCCACCAAGTACGTCTTCACCGCCGACGTCCCGTCCGACAGCGCGCACCTGCTGCAGCTCGAATACGACAACGACGCCACGATCAACGGGCAGGACATGAACCTGTTCGTGAAGTCATTCGAGGTGAACGGCAACGTCTTCAAGTCCACCGACCGCATCGTGACCTACGACAAGGGCGCGCTGGACGGGAAGGACGTGATCTCGGGCCAGGAGGGCATGTACTGGAAGGGCGCGCTCAACGTCGCCCTGCCCGCCTCCGCCTTCCTGCCGCCGCCCCCGCCGCCGGTGGTGGTGCCGCCGTCGATGACCAGCACCATCACCGTCAACGCCTGGGGCGACGCCGCGGGCGGCAAGCAGGCGCACTTCAAGCTGCTGGTGGACGACGTGGTGGTCGGCGAAGGCACGGCCACCGGTTCGCTCGCCGCCTACAGCTTCAAGACCACGCTAAACCCGGACGAGGCGCACAAGGTCCAGGTCTGGTACGACAACGACGGCACCGCCAACGGCCAGGACCGCAACCTCTACGTCCGCTCCATCACCATCGACGGCAAGGAGTTCGCGGCGAACGACTCGCGCGCCTCCTACGACAAGGGCGTGGTGGACGGAAAGTACGTGGTCGCCGGGCAGGAGGGCCTGTACTGGGGCGGCGCCCTGAGCTGGGGCCTGGGCGAGGAGGAATTCGGCGGCCCGATCGTCCGTCCCCCGCCCCCGCCCGAGCCGGCGCCGACCAAGCCGGCGGAGATCGTCGTCAACGCCTGGGGCTCCTCGGCCGGCGGCGTGGCGCCGCACTTCAAGGTGCTGGTGGACGGCGTGCAGATCGGCGAGGGCCGCGCCACCTCGGGCGCCGTCACCCCCTTCACCTTCACGACGGACCTCGACCCGACCGTCGCCCACAAGGTGCAGATCCACTACGACAACGACGGGGTCGCCAACGGCCAGGACCGCAACCTGTTCGTCAAGTCGGTGACGATCAACGGCCATGAGGTCAAGGTCACCGACTCCGGCGTCACCTACGACAAGGGCGCGTTCGACGGCAAGGACGTGGTCGCCGGGCAGGAGGGGCTGTACTGGGGCGGCGCCCTCGGCTTCACCGCGCCGTCGGTCTATTTCGAGAAGCCCATCCTGCCGCCGCCGACCGGCCCGGCCTTCTACGTCGCCGCCAACGGCAAGGACACGTGGTCGGGCAAGCTGTCCGCGCCCAACGCCGACGGCACCGACGGCCCGTTCGCCACGCTGGAGCGCGCCCGCGACGCCATGCGGACCAGCGACATCGACACCACCTACGTCCGCGAGGGCAAGTACAGCCTGACCAAGACGCTGGAGCTGACCTCCCTCGACAACGGCCATTCCTTCAAGAACTACCCGGGCGAGACGCCGACCCTCAGCGGCGGCGAGAAGGTCACCGGCTGGGTGCACGAGGGCAACGGCGTCTATTCCGCCAAGGTGTCGGCCGCCAGCGGCTTCGACGTGATGATCGGCGGCGTGCGCCAGCACCTCGCCGAGAAAGGCGCCTGGGACGCCGCCGACGTCAAGTCCGGCTGGTTCTTCGCCGACGCGGCCTCCAACGGGCCCAGCGCCTCGGCCATCCGCTACCACGCCGGCGACGTCTCGGCCGCCGATCTGGCGCCCGGCACCAAGATCCAGGTCTTCGACGTGGAGCGGCTGACCGACGCCATCGTCGAGGTGGCGCGCATCGACGACGCAACCCGCACCATCACCTTCAAGAACGCCATCCCCTTCGTGCTGCAGGAGGGCGCCACCTACCGCCTGCTCGACAACGCGTCGTTCGTCGATCAGGCCGGGGAGTTCGCCTACCGCGCCTCCGACGGCCGGCTGGTCATCAAGCCGGCGGATTCCGCCGGCTTCGAGGCGGCGGGCGTCACCGTCGGCCGGCTCGGCACCATGATCAAGCTGAACGGCACCACCGGCGTGACGGTGGAGGGGCTGGGCTTCACCGACGGCCGCACCGACTATGCGGCGCTGGAACTGATCTCGGCCAGCGGCAACAGGATCGGCAACAACAGCTTCGAGAACGTCGGCACCGGCATCCTGCTGAAGTCGGCGGGCAACAACCTGATCGGCGGCAACGAGATCGCCCACGTCGCCAACCACGGCATCGAGCTGGTCAACGACAGCAACGCCAACCGCATCTACGCCAACGACATCCAGCACATCGGCGAGGTGCGCAAGCACGTGGCCGGCATCATGGCCACCGGCGCCGACGACAACGTCATCTCCAACAACGACATCGCGCACAGCGCCCGCTACGGCATCTCGTTCAAGAACTACAACGCGACCAACATCAACACCGGCAACATCATCGAGAACAACCACATCACCGACACGGTGCGGGAGACGGCGGACGCCGGCGCCATCGAGATCCTCGGCCGCTCCAGCGTCGATACCGGCATGATCGTCCGCAACAACTGGATCGAGGGGGTGGGCGGCCTCGCCACCAACGCCTCGGACCAGTGGCTGTCGCAGTGGAAGGGCTTCGGTGTCTACCTGGACGACCTGACCGGCGGCGTCACCGTGCGCGACAACTTCCTGAAGCACACCAGCCAGGCCGGCGTGCACATCCATGGCGGCGACAACAATCTGGTGGAGAACAACGTCGCCATCATGACCAGCAACGCCGAGGAGTTCATCCGCATCGGCTGGAACCCGAAGTTCGGCGACCTCGGCACGCCGATCAACAACGTGGTGATCAAGAACATCGTCGCCGGCACCCTGCCGGTGGACGACTACCACGAGCTGCTGACCGCCAACAATCCGGTGATCGACCAGAACCTCGTCTACAACGTGCCGACCTATGGGCAGGCGGACGTGACCGGCAACCCGATGTTCGTGGACGCTTACTACGGCAAGTACATGCTGCAGGCCACCTCTCCGGCCTTCGGCATGGGCATCCACGACCTCGGCTGGTCGGCCATGGGCGAGCACGGCTACACCGCCAGCACGGCCATGCCGACGTTCTGGGACCATTGACCTCCTTTGGTGCCGCGCCGCCGGGCGACGCCCCGGCGGCGCGGCGCTAATTGCTTGACGACCAAAGCATTCGTGTCAACAATCGCCTCCCACGAACGCGCGCACCAGACGCGCCAGGGAGGACCATGACGACCCACGCCGCCCGAACCACGTCCGCACTCCGGCAGACGCCATGATCCGGCTCGCCGCGAATCTGACGATGCTGTTCACCGAGCTGCCGTTCCTCGACCGCTTCCGCGCGGCCGCCGAGGTCGGCTTCCGCGGCGTCGAGTTCCTCTTCCCCTACGACCATGCCCCCGAGGAGGTCGCCCGCGCCCGCAAGTTCGCCGGCGTGCAGGTCGCCCTGTTCAACCTGCCGCCCGGCGACTGGGCGGCGGGGGAGCGCGGCCTCGCCTGCCTGCCCGACCGCGAGACGGACTTCGTGGAATCGGTGGAGCGCGCGCTGATCTACGCCGAGGCGCTGGACTGCCCGACGCTGCACGTCATGGCCGGCATCCCACCCGCAGGGTTGGACCGCGCCGACGCCCTGACCCTCTATGTCGAGCGCCTGCGCCACGCCGCGCACCGCGCCGACGACCATGGCCGCACGGTGGTGATCGAGCCGCTGAACAGCCGCGACATGCCCGGCTACCTGCTCCGCACCTCGGACGAGGCGATGGCGGTGATCGAGCGGGTCGGCGCGCCGAATCTCGGCCTGCAGTTCGACCTCTACCACGCGCAGATCATGGAGGGCGACCTGACCATGCGGATGCGCCGGCTCGGCCCCGCGATCCGCCACGTGCAGATCGCCGGCGTGCCGGACCGGCACGAACCGGACTCGGGCGAGTGCGACCCGCACCACCTGCTGCGCGAACTGGACGCCACCGGCTACGCCGGCTGGGTCGGCTGCGAATACCGGCCGCGGGCCGGAACCTTGGACGGACTGAACTGGGCGCACCGCTATCTCGCGGCGTGAGCGCTCCAGCGACAACGATAAAACGGGAGGTAGACCAATGCACCTGAGGACCATCATCGCCGCCACCGTGTTCGGCTTCGGGCTCGCCGCGGCGCCCGCGTCGGCGGAGGAGCTGAAGGCCGGCTACTCGCTGCCGCCGACCTCGCACTACGGCGTCGGCGTCACGGCGATGAACGAGGAACTGACCCGGCTGTCCAACGGCAAGTGGACCATCAAGCAGTTCCCGGCCAACGCGCTGGGCGGCGAGCGCGAGATGGTCGAGGGCGCGCAGATCGGCACGGTCGACATCGTCGCCACCTCGACCGGCCCGGTCGGCAACTTCGTGCCCGACACGCTGGTCACCGACATCCCCTTCCTGTTCAAGGACTACAAGCACGCGCACGCGGTGCTGGACGGGCCGATCGGCCAGAAGATCCTCGACCAGTTCCCCAAGCACGGCCTGATCGCGCTGGCCTGGGGCGAGAACGGCTTCCGCAACCTGACCAACTCCAAGAAGCCGGTGAAGACGCCGGAGGACGCCAAGGGCCTGAAGATCCGCACCATGGAGAACCAGGTGCACATGACGGCCTTCAAGACGCTGGGCGTGCTCCCCACCCCGATGGCCTTCCCGGAGCTGTTCACCGCCATGCAGCAGGGCACCGTGGACGGCCAGGAGAACCCCATCGGCGTGATCCTCGGCGCCAAGTTCTCCCAGGTGCAGAAATACCTGACGGTGAGCCAGCACGTGTACTCCCCGGCGCTGATCATCCTGTCGCCGAACGTGTGGAACAAGCTCTCCGACCAGGAGAAGGGCTGGTTCAAGCAGGCCGCGCTCACCGGCGCCAAGGCCATGCGCCAGAAGGCCGAGGACGACGCCGCCAGCGGCATCGAGGAGCTGAGGAAGCAGGGCATGGAAGTGACCACCGGCGTCGACGCCGCCGCCTTCCAGGCCGCGCTGAAGCCGGCGTACGACGAGTACGCCAAGAAGTTCGGCCAGGCGAAGATCGACGAGATCAGGAACTACAAGTACTGACCGCCTATGCCCCCTCCCCATCCCTCCCCCGCTCCGCGGGAGAGGGGGCTCCGCCGCCATGCCCTCCACCGCGCAGCGGGGGAGGGTCAGGGAGGGGGCATCGCTCTTAGGAGTCCCCATGCTCGCGGCCCTGTCGGCGTTCGAGAGGTTCCTGATGCGCTGGACCATGCGGGCCGCAATGGCGCTGCTGGTGCTGGCCTGCATCGTGTCGTTCTATCAGGTCATCACCCGCTTCGTGTTCGAGGAGCCCTCCACCTGGTCGGAGGTGACCGCCCGCTCCATCGACATCTGGATGGTCTACCTGGGCGTCGCCGTCGCCTTCCGGCAGGGCGCGCTGATCACCGTCGAGTTCGTGCACGCCCGCACCCGCGGCAGCACGCGCATCGCGCTGGTGGCGGCGATCACCGGCCTGTCGCTGGGGGTGCTGGCGGTGATCGCCTGGGCCGGCTGGCAGATGGTCGGCCGGGCGCAGTTCCAGATGCTGGCCGGCGTCGACAACCCGTTCACCGGCGAGGGCATCTCCATCGCCTGGGTCTACGCCGCCATCCCGGTGGGAGCGGTGCTGTCCATGGTCGGCCTCCTCGCCCGCGCGGCGGAGGAGATCGCCGCCGTCCGCCGGCACGAGCCGGTGTCCACCGCCCCCCAGGAAGTGTACGAGGTGTGACGCCATGACCAGCTTCATGCTCATCGTCATGGTGGCGCTGTTCGCGCTGAGCGTGCCGATCGCGGTCGCCATCGCGGCGGCGGCCATCGGCGGCATCTCGTTCTTCACCACCATGCCTTTGATCGTCGTCGCGCAGAAGCTGATGACGAGCATCGACAGCTTCCCGCTGATGGCGGTGCCGTTCTTCATCCTGGCCGGCAACCTGATGGAGGCCGGCGGCATCTCCGCCCGGCTGGTGGAGTTCGCCAAGTCGGTGGTCGGCAACATCCAGGGCGGGCTCGCCTGCTCCTGCGTGCTGACCTGCATGATCTTCGCGTCGGTGTCGGGGTCGAGCGTGGCGACCACCTTCGCCATCGGCGCCATCATCATCCCGGCGATGATCGCGCACGGCTACCCCAAAGACTTCGCCGCGGCGCTGCAGGCCACCTCGGCGGAGCTGGGCGTCATCATCCCGCCGTCGATCCCGATGATCCTCTACGGCGTGTCGGCCGAGGTCTCCATCGGCGAGATGTTCATCGCCGGCATCGGGCCGGGGCTGCTGATCGGCGGCGCGCTGACGGTGTTCACCTACGTCACCTGCAAGATCAACGGCTGGGGCAAACGGGACCGCGAGGGCCGCATGGGCTTCGTCAAGGCGACGGAGCGCGCGGCGCTGGCGCTGCTGATGCCCTTCATCATCATCGGCGGCATCTACCGCGGCGTGTTCACGCCCACCGAGGCGTCGGTGGTGGCGGTGGTCTACGCCTTCATCGTCGGCATGTTCGTCTACCGCGCGGTGACCTGGGCCGATCTGGCGCCGATCCTGCGCAAGTCGGTGCTGTCGTCGGCGGTGATCATGTTCATCATCGCGGCGGCCGGGCTGTTCAGCTTCCTGATCACCCGGGCCGGCGTTCCGGCGGCCATCGGCGCCTGGATCTCCGAGACGTTCGGCAGCGCCGGCAGCTACCTGCTGGCGGTCAACCTGTTCCTGTTCGTGGTGGGGATGTTCGTCGAGACCTCCGCCTCGATCATCGTGCTGGCGCCGATCCTGGCGCCGGTCGCGGTGCATTTCGGCGTCGACCCGGTGCATTTCGGCCTGATCATGGTGGTCAACCTCGCCATGGGCATGATCACGCCGCCCTTCGGCGTGAACCTGTTCGCCGCCTGCCAGGTCGCCGGCCTGAGCCTGGAGCAGATCATCCGCCGGCTGGTGCCGTTCGTCATCGTGGTCTTCGCCTGCCTGATGGTCATCACCTACGTGCCCGCGGTGACGCTGTTCTTCCGCGGGCTGGTGTACTGAGGACATTCGCCACTTTCTCGGCCGTCATCCCCGCGAAGGCGGGGATCCAGGCTTCGCGACGAAGCGACGCACCGGGAAGGAATGGATCCCCGCCTTCGCGGGGATGACGGTCAAAGAAGGAACATGAAAACGGCCATGACCAAGATCGAAACCAAGCTCCTGATCGGCGGCGCGTTCGTCGATGCGCTGGGCGGCGGGACGATCCCCTGCGTCGATCCCTCCACCGGCGAGACCTTCGCCGCCATCCCGCGCGGCACGGCGGCGGACATCGACCGCGCCGTGGCCGCCGCCCGCGACGCGCTGGACGGCGATTGGGGCAAGCTCACCGCCGCCGAGCGCGGGCGGCTGATGTTCCGGCTCTCCGCCCTCATCCTCCGGGACGCCGACGCCCTGGCCGAGTTGGAAAGCCGCGACGTCGGCAAGCCGTTCGCCCAGGCGAAGGCGGACGTGACGGCCTGCGCCCGCTACTTCGAGTTCTACGGCGGGGCCGCCGACAAGGTGCACGGCGACACCATCCCGTACCAGAACGGCTACACGGTGCTGACCCTGCGCGAGCCGCACGGCGTCACGGCGCACATCATCCCGTGGAACTACCCGCTGCAGATCATCGGCCGCAGCGTCGGCGCCGCGCTCGCCATGGGCAACGCCTGCGTGGTGAAGCCGGGCGAGGACGCCTCGCTGACCACGCTGCACCTCAGCCGGCTGGCCCACGAGGCAGGCTTCCCGGCGGGATCGCTGAACGTCGTCACCGGCTACGGCGAGGAGGCCGGCGCGGCGCTGTCCGGCCACCCCGGCATCAACCACGTCTCCTTCACCGGCAGCCAGGAGGTCGGCGTGCTGGTGCAGCAGGCCGCCGCGCGCAACATCGTGCCGGTCACGCTGGAGCTGGGCGGCAAGTCGCCCCAGGTGGTGTTCGCCGACGCCGACCTGGAACAGGCGCTGACCTTCGTGGTGCGGGCCTCGGTGCAGAACGCCGGGCAAACCTGCTCGGCCGGCAGCCGCGTGCTGATCGAGCGGCCGATCTACGAGCGCTTCGCCGCCATGATCGCCGACCGCTTCAGGCAGCTGAAGGTCGGCCCGGCGCTGGAAGACCACGACGTCGGCCCGCTGATCAACGCGCAGCAGCGCGACCGCGTCGCCGGCATGGTCGCGGCGGCGCGGGCGAACGGCTTCCCGGTGCTGGCCGAGGGCAGCATCGTCGATGGCGCGCCCAAGGGCGGCTTCTACGTCGCGCCGGTGCTGTTCGGCGACGTGGCGCCCGGCTGCGCGATCGAGCAGCAGGAGGTCTTCGGCCCCGCCCTCGCCCTCATTCCCTTCGACGGGGAGGAGGAGGCGGTCCGCATCGCCAACGGCACGCCCTTCGGCCTCGTGGCCGGCGTGTGGACGCGCGACGGCGGCCGGCAGTTGCGCATGGCGCGGCGCCTGCACGCCGGGCAGGTGTTCATCAACAACTACGGCGCCGGCGGCGGCGTCGAGCTGCCGTTCGGCGGCGTGAAGAAGAGCGGCTTCAACCGCGAAAAGGGCTTCGAGGCGCTGTACGGCTTCTCGGCCGTGAAGACCGTCGCCATCAAGCACGACTAAAAGCGCGGCCCCCTCCCCATCCCTCCCCCGCTTCGCGGGAGAGGGGGCTTTGATCCCCTCCACCGCGCAGCGGGGGAGGGCTAGGGAGGGGGCAAAAGGGACCAACGGGAGAGACACATGCGCCTACAAGACAAGGTCGCCATCGTCACCGGCGGCGGTTCGGGCTTCGGCGAAGGTATGGCCAAGCTGTTCGCGGCGGAGGGCGCCAAGGTCGTCGTCGCCGACATCAACGAGGAGGCGGCCAAGCGCGTCGCCGCCGAGACCGGCCACGGCGCCATCGCGGTGAAGGCCGACGTGTCGGTGAACGCCGACGTGAAGGCGATGGTGGAGGCGGCGGTGAGCGCCTTCGGCCGGCTCGACGTCATGGTCAACAACGCCGGCTACACGCACCGCAACGGCCCGATGCTGGAGGTGGACGAGGCCACCTTCGACCGCGTCTACGCGGTCAACGTGAAGTCCATCTACCTCGCCGCGCAGCACGCCGTGCCGGTGTTCCGTCGCCAGGGCGGCGGCATGATCCTCAACATCGCCTCCACCGCCGGCGTGCGGCCGCGGCCGGGGCTGACGTGGTACAACGGCTCCAAGGGCGCGGCGATCACGCTGACCAAGTCGATGGCGGTCGAGCTGGCGCCGGAGAAGATCCGCGTCTGCGCCATCAACCCGGTGGCCGGCGAGACCGGCATGCTGCACCTGTTCATGGGCGAGGACACGCCGGAGAAGCGCGCGCAGTTCCGCGCCTCGGTGCCGCTGGGCCGCCTGTCGCAGCCCAGGGACATCGCCAACGCCGCGCTGTTCCTGTGCTCCGACGAGGCGGAATTCCTGACCGGCGTGTGCATGGAGGTGGACGGCGGTCGCTGTATCTAGGCGACCACCGGCTCGACCGCCCGCGCGACCCGCAGCAGGTTCCGGTCATGTCCGCGCTTGCCGACCAGCATCAGGCCGGCGGGCAGGCCGCCGGTGGCCATCGGCAGCGACACCGCCGGGCGGTCGAGGAAGTTCCACAGCGACGGGTTGCGCAGCACCAGCATGTTGATGCGCGCGTACGCCGCGTCGTCCTCCAGCTCGGTGAAGCGCGGCGGCACCACCGGAACGGTCGGCATCGCCAGCGCGTCGAAGGCGCGGGTCGCCGCCTCCGCCTCGGCCATCAGCGCGGTCCGCAGGCGGGTCAGCTCGATGTAGTCGGCCGCGCTCTGCTCCTGCCCGCGCAGGATGCGCACGCTCACCCGCGGGTCGTAGCGGTCGCCGGCGCGCGCCAGCAGCTCGCGGTGCCACGCGTAGGCCTCGGGCGAGGCGAAGCCGCCCTTGGCGTTGGCCTTGGGGATGGCGGCCAGCGTCGGCAGCTCGATCTCCGCCACCCGCGCGCCGGCCATCGACAACGCCTCCAACGCCCGTTCGAAGGCGGCGGAGACGGTGTCGTCCATGCCGTCCAACACCACGGTGGTCGGCACGGCGATGCGCAGCCCGGCGAGCTCCAGCGCCTCCGGCACCACCGGCGCGGCGCCGGCCATCACCGCGTCCATGATCGCGCAGCACGCGACCGAGCGCGCCAGCGGCCCGACCGTGTCCAGCGTCCAGGACAACGGCAGCGCGCCGTCGCGCGGCACCCGGGCCTGCGTCGGCTTGAGCCCGACCAGCCCGCAGAAGGCGGAGGGGATGCGCACCGAGCCGCCGGTGTCGCTGCCCACCGCCGCCACCGCCATGCCGTCCGCCACCGACACCGCCGCCCCCGACGACGAGCCGCCGGGGATGCGCGCGCGGTCGAACGGGTTGCCCGGCGTGCCGTAGTGCGGGTTGACGCCGAGGCCGGAGAAAGCGAATTCCGTCATGTTGGTGCGCCCGACGATCACCGCCCCAGCCGCGCGCAGGCGGGCGACGGCCGGCGCGTCCCTGGCGGCGGGCGGCGCGTCCTTCAGCACCAGGGAGCCGGCGGGCGTCGGCTGCCCGGCCACGTCGAACAGGTCCTTCACCGACACCGGGATCCCCGCCAGCGGTGACGGCACGACGCCGGCCGCGCGCAGCAGGTCGCTGGCCTGCGCCGCCTTCAGCGCGCCCTCATGGTCGACGTGCGTGAACGTCCGCGCGCCCTCCCCGCCCGGATCGGCGATGCGGGCCAGCGCGCGCCCGGTCAGTTCGACGCTGGTGGTGCTGCCGGCCGCCAGTTCGGCCGCCAGGGACAGGATGGTGGACATGCGGAGACCTCCGGAGGTGGGTCCTCCCGTATAACGCCGGGGCGGCGGCGAGGCCAGGGCCTACTCCGCCGCCCCCGCGCCCTGCCACGCGCCCAGCCGGTCCGACGCGCCGTTGCCGCTCGGCTTCCGGCCGGAGACCGGGCCCTGGTAACGGTCGCCGTTGGCGAAGGACAGTTCGCCAACGCCGGCCGGGCTGTTGGCGCGCACCTCGCCGGCGTAGCCGTCCCCGTTGGCGTAGCGGAACACGCCCAGCCCCTCCGGCTGCCCAGCACGGAAGCCGCCAGCGTAGCGGTCGCCGGTGCGGAAGGCCATGACCCCGGCGCCGGCCATCTCGTCGTTGCGCCACTCGCCCTCATAGAGTTGGCCGTCGGCGAAGTGGTAGACGCCGTAGCCATGCCGCATGCCGCCGGACGGAGAGATCATCCACTCGCCCTCGTAGACGTCGCCGTTGGTGAAGCGGTGCACCCAGGCGGTCGCCGTGCCCCTGCGCGCCGTTTCCGCCGCCGTGCGGGCGCGCTCTTGCGCCTCGGTGCCCCGCTGCGCCATGGCGCGGGCGCGATTGGCGGCGCTCTCGCCTCCGGAGACGCTCTCGCGCGCCGCCCGCGGCGGTTCCTGCTCGGAGGAGCCGCCGGGCGACGGCGGCGGAGCGGAGGTGCCCGACAGGATGCGCTCCTCACCCTCGCCGATGCCCAGCGTGCCGGCGCTGACGTAGCCCTCCTGGCCGAAGCGGTCGCGCACCTTGACCCAATTGCCGTCCGCCACCGGCTCGACCACCGTCAGCAGCATGCCGGCCGGCAGCTGGCGCACCCCGCGCGCGCCGAGCACCGGTCGGTCGAACAGCGTGGCGTCGCGCAGCACGCGGCGCACGCCGGTATCGGCTGCCACGGGCGCCGGAGAAGCCGGCGGTGGGCCGGGGCGCTTGAGATAGTCGTTGGAAACGAAGCCCTGCTGGCCATCGACGGTCACGCGCGTCCAGCTTCCCTGGCGCACGCGCCCGGTGGCGGTGACCGTGGTGTCGCGCGCCAGCCGGCGCAGCACCGCCGCCTTGCTGTCGGGCGTCTGACGCAGGTTCACGTCGCGGGTGGTGACGAACGAGCCGTCTAGCGGCTCGACCTTCGGCTCCGGCGGCGGCTCGGGCAGCAGCGCGACCGTGGGGCCGAGGCGATCCTGCATCCAGGGCTTCTGCGCGCCGCCGGTGCGGGCGGCGACGCTGCGCTGAACCTCCGTCAGCGCGCCGCGCAGGTCGGCGCCCGGCTTGACCAGTTCCTCCGCCAGCGCCGCGGCGAAAGGGCCGGGTCCACTGCCGCGGGCGGGAACCGGCGGAGTATCGGGCTGGTGGGCGTAGGCGATCAGCAGGGTGTCCGCCGGCCCCGGCGGGCCGGGCACCGGTCGCACCGTCTTCAGCGCCTCGGCAACCGGGTTCGGCACCACGGGGTCGAGCAGCAGCACGCCGCGCTTCGGCGCCTGCATCTGCTGGAGCACCTGATCGAGGTCGAGGGTGTCGATCACCACGTCGCCCTCCGCCTCCAGCTTGGCGTCCACCGGCACCAGGAAGTTCCGCCCGCCCACCGCCAGCGCGAGACCGGAATAGTAGATCACCCCCAGTTCCGCCCCGCGCGCCCGTGTCGCGAAGTGGCTGAGCGCGGCGACGAGGCCGCGATGCTCCCGGTTGTTGGCGACCGTCACGTCGAAGCCGGTCTGCCGCAACGCCTCCGCCACAGCGGCAGCGTTGGCCGCCGCGGCCGGCACGGCGCCGCCGCGCTCGTACCGCGCGTTGCCGATGACCAGCGCCACTCGCTTCTCGGCCGCCAGTGCCGGACCGCCGGCAAGCAGGACGACGCACAACACCAGATGAACAAGGATCCGCGTCACCGCAACCTCCACAGCTTCGGCGTGACGTTAACATTGCACGCGCGCCATCGGTGTCTTGGCGAAGCGCAGATGTACTTTCGAAGCGTGGAGGTGTGCCCTGGGAAACACAGGAATCCTTCCGGCCTGTGCTTCGGGATTACCGATTTCGCGCCACCGGATCACGAGAGAAAAGGGTGCAGGATGTGAGCCGGCTCACAGCGGCCGAGGCGGCGTCGCCGCAGGGTGGCGCTCCCCATCGGCACGGAGACCGCGGACCATGCGCACGCTTTCCCTCGCCCTGCTCGCCCTGCCCCTGCTGGCCATGCCTCTGGCGGCCAAGCCGGCGGCGGCGGAGAACCTCGCCTGCCAGACCGTCAACGGCCACACCACCTGCGTCGAAGGCTCCGGCTCGCTGTCCTGCCAGACGGTCAACGGCCGCACCACCTGCAGCCATTCGCCGAACCAGCGCGTCGTCTGCGACACGCGCAAGGGGCAGAACGCCTGCCCCAGCATGCCGGCGCTGAACGACGACGTCGTGGTGGACACCAGCAACGGCCGGGTCCGTGTGCGGACCGGCGGCGTCACGGTGGATCTGGACGACGACGAGTAATGGCCCTCCCTCAGCCCCGCTGGGGGAGGGCTTTGCACGTTACGGATCCCTTGCCACCCGGAAGCCGTCCGCCACGTAGCGCACGTCGGCGTCGTAGCCCAGGCGCGCGGTGACGGTGATCGATTCCAGCTCGTCGCGCCAGGAGCCGCCACGCAGCACGCGCTTCTTGCACTCCCCGGACGTCCACGCCGCGCCGTCGGCCGGCGCGCCCTTGTAGCTGGCGTTCCAGCAATCGGCCACCCACTCGGCGACGCCACCCTGCATGTCGTGCACGCCGAAGGCGTTCGGCTTGAAGCTGCCGACCGAAGCCGGCCGCAACCGGTCGAAGGTGCCGCCGCAGTCGCGGCAGTTGGCGTTGCCCACCCCACCGGTATCGCCCCAAGCGTAGTGTGACGTGGAACCGGCGCGCGCCGCGTACTCCCACTCCGCCTCGCTGGGCAGGCGGTAGCGCTGACCGGTCTTCTTGCTGAGCCACGCCACGTAGGCTTGCGCGTCGCCCCAGTGGATGTTGTGCACCGGCGTGTCGTCGGTGGCGTTCGCCATGCGCGGCATCTCGGAGCAGCCGCCGGCCTCGACGCAGGCCCGCCACTCCGCCACCGTCACCTCGAAGGTGCCCAGCGCGAAAGGCTTGACCGTCACCCGATGCGCCGGGCGCTGCGAGGTATCGCCCTTGTCGGAGCCCATGAGGAAGCCGCCGGCGGGTATGTGCACCATCTTCGGGCACTCCGCGCAGTCCTGGAAGGCGTTGGGCGTCTCGGCGCGCGGCTGCGGGTTGGGCGGGGCGGCGAGCGCGAGGCGCTGGCGGTCCTCCCGGCCGGCCGGGCGCAGCGTCGGGCCGGAGAGGAAGCCCTGCACGCCGTCCTCCATGGCGACGCGGTACCAGTCGGCGTCCTGCACGCGGCCGACCACCCGCACGGTGGCGCCGCGGCCGACGTTGCCGACCACGTCGGAACGGTTGTCCGGCCCGGCGCGCAGGCTGGCGTCGGCGACGGCGACGTACATGCCGTCGGCCGAGGTCTCCACCTTCAGCTCCGCGGGTTTCGGTTGCGCCGGCGGCGGCTGGGAGGAAGGAGGCTGGGCGGCGGCGAGGCTGGTGACTCCGCCCTCGCCCTCCGCCACCAGCGACGCCAGCCGCTCGCGCGCCAGGGCGGCGTGCGGGCCTTCGGCGAACAAGCGCAGGAAGCCCTCCACCTCGCCGGCCGAACGGCTGTCGCGGACGCGGCGCCACAGCGCCTCCTCCACGTCGACGTCGGGCGGCGCGGCGCCGGGCGGATCCACTTCCAGGACGACGCTCTGCATGGTGCGGCCGCCGCGACCGTCGTCCGCCTGGATGGCGAACGCGCCGGCGCGGCCGGTGGCGCCGCGCTCCGGCTCGAAGGTCAGGCCGGCCAGCTGCTCGGGGCTCAGGCGGTCGCCCGGCTTCAGCGTGCGGACGCCGTCCTTTACCGCGCCGCGCTCCGGCACGGCGGAGACGGTGAGGGTCAGCGGATCGCCGTCGGGATCGACCGGCGGCTCCATGCGCAGCGCCGTGGCGGCGGCGTGCACGGTGCGCTCGGCCGCCGCGATGGGCGCGCGGTTGCTCGGCTTGATGGTCACCGGGACCCGGCCGCGCGCCACCCCGCCGCGGCCGTCCATCACCGCGAAGTCGAAGCTGCCGGCATCGCCGACGTGCGAGGCGTCGGGCTTGAAGGTCACGGCGGCGAGCTGGTCCACCGTCAGGTAGTCGCCGATCAGCACCACGCGGTCGCCGATGCGCGCCGCGCCGCCGCGCGGCAGCCCGGTGACCTGGGCGAACAGCTGGTCGCCGTCCGGATCGGTCGGGCGGGCGATGTGCATCGGCTCCGCCCCGGCGCGATCGGAGAGCTCCAGGGGCTTCAGGGCGCCCAGCTCCGGCGGGCGGTTCTCCGGCTGCGGGTTGAAGTAGAAGGGCGTGGCGCCGAGCGAGCCGTAGATGTACGGCTCCTGGCGGCCCTGCGTCGTCTGCATGACGCTGTCGCGCACCCGGCGGAAGAACAGGCTCAGCTCCAGCCCCGGCACCTCCAGGTTCTTCAGCAGCGCCTCGGTGTAGGGGCTGTGCTCGCCCGCGCCGTCCTCGGCCACCGCGTCGGCGCGGGTGGCGAGCGCCACCAGGGTGTCGCTGGGCGTATCGTCGATGCGGGCGAAGCCGGCGTGCGCCTCGACCCGGCCGGGGGTGGAGCGGGCCAGACGCTCGACGAACGGGTTGTTGCGGCAGGCATCGATGATCAGGATGCCGAGCTTGCGCGCCTGCGACACCTCGCCGAGCGGCAGGTTGAGCGGCAGCGCCTCGTAGACCAGGTCGCGCTCGCGCGCCAGCTTGGCGTCGGCCGGGATCAGGTAGTTGGTGCCGCCCACCTGCATGCCGTGCCCGGCGAAGTAGATCAGCGCCACCTCGGCCTTCTGCGCGCGCACGCCGAAGTCACGCAGCGCCTCGGCCAGCCCGCGGTTGGGCAGGTCGTTGCGCTCCTCCACCGCGAAGCCCAGCTTGCGCAGCGCCCCGGCGAAGGCGCGGGAATCGTTGCGGGCGTTGGGCAGCTCCGGCGCCTGGGCGTAGGTGCCGATGCCGATGACCAGCGCGATGCGCTGCGGGTCCTCGGCACGGGCGGGGGCATGGGCGGCGCCCATGCCCAGCAGCATCAGCAGGAAGATCCGTAGGAAACGCATACCGCCGGCCACTCCAAACGAAACCCACAACGCGAAACCCACACTTGGGGATTACCGAATTGTCGTGGGAAGCGGCCTGCGGGCAAGGCGGCAGCCGGGCTACCGCCAACAGGGGGGCATACCCCTTTCCACCCTCAGCGCGCCTCCACGCGCAGGATCACCTGACTCATCACCAGCCGCCCGGCCGCCCCGGCCAGCGCGCGCTCCAGCCCCTCCGCCTCCGCCGCGGTCAGCGGCACGAGGCCGGACGTCCGCGGCAGCGCGTCGGACAGGTCGCGCTCGGTGGCGTAGCAGCGCACCTCCTGGTCGGTGCCGGCGCGCAGCGGCATCGGCATGCGGTCGCCCGGCAGCAGCAGCGGCGCGTGGCCGGGCACCTGCGAGCCGCGGGACTCGCCGGTCGGGAACAGCAGCACCGTGGTGCCCCGCCCGTCGCGCAGCGTGCAGGCGAGGTGGGCGTCGCGGTTGGTCTGCACCAGCAGCCGCACCGGCTCCCCCGCCTTGTAGGATGGATAGGAGCCGCGGTCGGTGGACAGGTAGAGGTCGAGCGGCGCCAGCGCGTCGCGCACCGGCGTCAGCAGCGCCGCCGCCTGCGGCGCGCAGCCCGCCGCGGCGAGGCGCACCGCCAGCGCCGTGGTGTCGCCCGCCGGATCGACGACGCGCAGCACGAGGCTGCGCCGCCCGCCCGCCGAGGTCACCTCGACGGTGCGGCCGTCCACCGGCGCCATGCCGTCCGGCCAGGGCCGTTCGGCCTCGCCGGGAGCCCAGGCGATGCGGGCGCGGCGGCCCGTCACCGGGTCGGCGAGGGTGAGGTCGGGGTCCGCCGTCCGCCGCAGCATCGCCCGCGCGCCGGCCGGCACGCACTGGGTGCCACCGAGCGCCGGATCGACCGTCGGCAGCCCGCCGCCGGTCCGCGCCGGGGTCACGGCGCGCGAGGCGGCCAGTTCGTCCTGGGCCAGCAGCGGCCGGCCGAGAAGGTCGGTCAGGCGGTTGCCTCCAGCACCGCCCTGGCGCTCCAGCGGACCGTCGTACGGCCCCTTGACGGTAAGCGTGCGGCCGTTGGCGAACAGGAAATGCGCGCTGGCGCCGTCCGGCAACCGCACGCCGGTCCCGTCGGGAATCAGCTGTCCGGGCGCGTAGCCGGGCGCGGTGGCGGCGATCACCACCGCGTCCGCCGCGGCGGCGCCGTGCATGGCCGGCACGCAGGCAGCCCAGACGAAAGGAAGAGCGGCGAGAAGGGCGGCGCGGGCAGCGTGTCGCATGGCGACCTCCATACACGGCATATCCCAACCATCGGAGCGGCGGGGGGACTCGTCCACGTCTCCGACGGTAGATGGCGGAGTGAACGCGCCCGGTATGACCTCTTCTTCGCGCAGGAACTATGAGGCGGCTCACACCTGCGTGCAGTCCGTTCATCAGCCCCGGCGGGGTGAGGTATCGCCCGCCCCCTCTTCCGCAGCGGACGGCGGCAAAATCGGGCGGATTCGTGATGTGCATCACAGCGTTACCCCGACCCGGCGCCTACATTGGGTCTATCGCAACCCGAACCGCCAGACGGAGGAGGTCATCATGCTCAGCGCACCGCAGCCGTTCCCGGCGGCCGACGAATTCGCCCAGCTCGGCATCCTGGAGCACGCCTACGTGAAACGCGCCAAACGTCGCGGCAGCACGTCCGTGACGGTGCACGCCGCCGACGGCAGCTTTCTCGGCCGCTTCCCTTCCCGCGACGTCGCCTTCGCGGCGCTGCGCCTCAACGACATGGAGCCGCTGAGCGTCCACTGAGACCTCGGCGCCCTGCGGCAACGCCGCGCATCCGCCCGTAACAGAGATCCGCTAGAGTCCGGGACGGCCCGCGCCGTTCGTGAGCTTGGCGCGTGCCGGCTGTTCTCGGAATGGATGTGAAACGGTGCGACCATGATCGCCAAAGCGCTGCTGCGCGCCCTGTTCCGGCTCGCCTACCGGGTCGAGGTGCGCGGGCTGGAGAACGCCCGCGCCGCCGGGGGAGGCACCGTCGTCGTCGCCAACCCTCAGTCGCGCCTCGACGCCCTGCTGATCGCCGCCTTCCTTCCGGGCGATGCGGTGCTGGCCGTGGACCCGCGCCGGGCCGGGGGCGGCTGGACGCGGCGGATCCTCGGCCTCTTCGACACGGTGCGGCTCGGCCCGGAGACTCCCTGCGCGCTGCGCGCGCTGGTGAAGGCGGTGCGCGGCGGCCGGCGGTGCGTGGTCTTCCCCCGGGGCGTCGCCGACCGCGCCGAGGACTTGGCCCCGGTGTACGGCGCGCCGGCCCTGCTGGCGCACGCCGCCGACGCTCCGGTGCTGCCCGTGCGCATCGACGGCGCGGCGTTCACGCCGTTCTCGCTGTCCAAGGGCTGGCCGGGCGTGCGGTGGTTCCCGAAGATCGTGCTGACCGTGCTGCCGGCGCGCCGCCTGTCGGTGAACGCGGCCCTGCGCGGCCGGACGCGGCGGGCGGCCCTGGCCGGGGCGCTCTACGACGTGATGGCCGATGCGGCGCTGCGGGCCTACGACCGCGACCGCAGCGTCTTCGACGCCCTGCTCGACGCCCGCAGCCGCTTCGGTTATGGCGTGCCGATCCTCAACGACGCCGAGCGGCAGCCGCTGACCTACGGACGGCTGGTGCTGGCCAGCGTCGCGCTGGGCCGGGCGCTGGGCCGGCTGAGCGTGCGGGACGAGGTGGTGGGCGTGCTGCTGCCCAACGCCAACGCGGTGGCGGTCACGTTGTTCGGCCTGCAGGCCTTCGGCCGGGTGCCGGCGCTGCTGAACTACAGCATGGGGCCGGACGCGCTGGTCTCCGCCTGCGCCGCCGCCCGGGTGCGCACGGTGCTGACCTCGCGCCGCTTCATCGCGCTTGGACGGCTGGAGCGCATCGCCGACGCGCTCGCCGCCCACACGCGGCTGGTCTACCTGGAGGACGTGCGCAAGGAGGTCGGCGCGCTCGACAAGCTCTGGGGTCTCGCGGTGTCGCGGCTGCCCGCGCTGATGCGCGGCCGGAACGCCGCGGCCGACGCCCCGGCGGCGGTGCTGTTCACCTCCGGCTCGGAGGGAACGCCCAAGGGCGTGGTGCTGAGCCACGCCAACTTCCTGGCCAACACCGCGCAGATCGCGGCGGTGGTGGACCTGTGGCCGACCGACCGGGTGGTCAATCCGCTCCCCGTCTTCCACAGCTTCGGCCTGACGGCGGGGCTGCTGCTGCCGCTGCTGCTCGGCGTGCCGACCTGCTTCTACCCGAGCCCGCTGCACTACCGCGCGGTGGCGGAACTGGTGGCGGAGTTGAAGGCGACCATCCTGTTCGCCACCGACACCTTCCTCACCGGCTACGCCCGCGCCGCCTCGGACGGCGAGTTGTCGTCCTTGCGCTACGCCGTGGCGGGGGCGGAGGCGGTGCGCGAGAACACGCGCCGGCTCTACCAGGAGCGCTTCGGCGTGCGCATCCTGGAGGGCTATGGCGCCACCGAGACGACGCCCGTGATGGCGGTGAACACGCCGACGCACGCGCGCGACGGCACCGTCGGCCGCTTCCTGCCCGGCATGGAGCACCGGCTGGAACCGGTGCAAGGCGTGCACGAGGGCGGGCAGCTGTTCGTGCGGGGCCCGAACGTGATGCTCGGCTACTACCTGTCGGGCCAGCCGGCGCTGCTGATCCCGCCGCACGAGGGCTGGCACGACACCGGCGACATCGTGGCGGTGGACGCCGACGGCTTTGCCCGCATCGTCGGCCGGGTGAAGCGTTTCGCCAAGCTGGGCGGCGAGATGGTGTCGCTGGCCGGGGTCGAGGCGCACGCCGCGAAGCTGTGGCCGGACGACGCGCACGCCGCCGTAGCACTACCCGACACCCGCAAGGGCGAGCGCATCGTCCTGCTGACCAGCCGCGCCGGCGCCCACCGCGAGGAGTTCCTCGCCTTCGCCCGCGCCCACGGCATCCCGGAGCTGTTGGTGCCCAAGACCGTGCTGTGGGTGGAGGCGATCCCGACCATGGGTTCGGGCAAGGCCGATTACCCCGCGGTCAAGCGCATGGCGGAGAACGCGCTGAGCGACACGGGGGCGAAGAAGCCGGCGTGAGCGCTCAATGGCGCAGGCTTGCGATCCAACCGAGATGCTCGGCCGCGTAGGCCCCCAGCACCAGCGCCGCCACCAGCAGCAGATAGGTGAGCAGGATGATGCGCCAGCCGCGGCCGGCGTGCTTCAGTTCCAGGTAGTGCAGCAGGATCTCCCGCCCCTTGAGGAAGGCGGTGAGCAGCACGCCCGCCACGCCGGCCACGCCCAGCGCCTCATGCGCATGCCCCGGCGCCGCGTTGCCGACGATGAGCGCGGTGACCGACAGGCCGAGCAGCACGCCCCAGGCGATGGTCAAACGGTTCAAAGCCATGGGACACCTCAGCGGATCAGGTAGACGATGGGGTAGAGCAGCACCCAGATCAGATCGACCATGTGCCAGAAGGCGGCACCGGTCTCCAGGTTCTCCACGCTGTTCCAGAACGACACCACCAGCAGCAGGCCGATGCCGAACACCACGTGCAGCGCGTGGAAGCCGGTCAGCATGAAGTACAGGCCGAAGAAGGCGTCGCTGTCGATGGTGTAGCCGGCGCTCAGCGTCGCCGAGTACTCCATCATCTTGATGACCAGGAAGACGCTGCCGACGGCGGAGGCGGCGATGAACAGGCGGCTCGCTTTGGCCTTCAGGCCCTTGCGCCCGGCCTCGACGCCCAACGCCACGATGTAGCCGCTGGTCACCAGCACCAGCGTGTTGAGGCCGCCCAGCAGCCGGTCGAGGTGCGCCTGCCCGGCGTCGAACGTCGTCGGATCGAAGGCGCGGGCGACCTCGAATCCCACGAAGGCGACGCCGAACACGGCCATCTCGCTGAGGATCAGGATCCACATCATGAGGTTCCCCGGCAGGCCGGAGAAATCCTCGGTGCGGCGGTCAATGGTCATATCGGTCATGGGGCTCCTACAATCCCTCTCCCGCCCCGGGAGAGGGTGGCGCCGCAGGCGCCGGGTGAGGGTACGGCCAAGGATCCTTGGACTTACCCTCACCCTCCCGCGGCTCCGCCGCGGGTCCCTCCCTCTCCCGGGGCGGGAGAGGGCTTCTTGATCAGTGGCTCGTCCCTTCGGACAGCGTGATCTTGTTGTACACGTTGTATTTGCCGACCGGTTTGCGCATGCGCAAACGTTTGACCTCTTCGAAGCTTTTCGCGTCGTAGATCACCAGGGCGCCGTCGTCCTCCCACACGCTGACCAGGGCGTAGCGGCCGTCGCGCGTGAACTCGACGTGGGCGGCGGTCTTGCCGGGCTCCGGCGTGATGGTGCGGACGATCTCCAGCGTGCGCTTGTCGAGGATCGCCATGGTGTCCTTCTTCGGGCTCAGCATGGCGTCGGCCCAGGCGTAGGGGCTGTTCTCGTGGCTGCGCAGGAAGAAGCCGGGCCCCAGGCTGTCGATGCGCTTGACCGTCTTCCAGTCCTGCATGTCGATGACCGAGATGGTCGAGCCCTTGAGGTGCTGCGTCGCCATCACCCGCCGGCCGTCCAGCATCCACGAGATGCCGGAGCCAAGGTGCGGCATGCCCGGCAGGTCCAGCGTCGCCTCCTTGCGGCGGGCGTCGAGGTTGATCACCGTGCCCTGCGCGCCGTCGCGGGACGCGCCGATCACCCCGCTGTAGTCGGTGGTGAAGAAGAAATCGTCCAGCGGCTCCGCCATCTCGGTGCGGCGCAGCGCAAAGCGGCCCACGGATTCCGGCACGCCCTCGTCCAGCCCCTTCTCGTAGGTGTGGACGAGGCCGGTGTACACCGGCGGCGCGTCGTCGTTGGTGGCGATCTCCCAGATCTCCGGGATGTCCTTCAGCGCGACGACGAAGCTCTTGCGCGGCGGGGCGGAGTAGACGGCGCTGACCCGCGAGGTCTCGCCCTTCTTGTTCGCCACCGGCATGATCTTGACGAGGCTGAGGTCCTTGGCGTCGAGGATGACCAGCGTGCGCGGCAGCGTGTTGCCGACGGCGACGAAGCGCCCGTCCTCCGACACCGCGATGTTGCGGGTGTTGATGCCGGCGCGCACCTCGGCCACCGTCTGCAGGCTGTACAGGTCGTAGACAGCGATCCAGCCGTCGCGCGAGGCGAAGTAGGCGAAGCGGCCATCCGGGGAGTACTTCACGCCGCCGTGCAGGGCGAAGCGGCTCTGGAAGCGGTCGAGCGGCTCCAGCTTGTCGCCGTCGAGGATGGTGACGTGGTGGTCGCCGGCCTCCACCACCGTGAACAGGTTCAGCGGGTCGGCCTGGAACACCGGCTTGGCCGGCAGCTGATCGCGCGTCTTGTGGACGACGTGCGTCCCCTTGATGTCGGCCTCGCCCCACTTCGGGTCGCTGTCCGGCGCCTTGAAGATGAAGGCCGTGAGATCCTTCACCTGCTGCTCGTTGAGCTTGTCGGAGAAGGCCGGCATCTGCGTGGCGGGGCGCCCCTGCGCGATCACCTTGGCGGCCTCGGCGGGCTTCAGGCGGCCGAGGTTGTCGGGCAGCAGCGCCGGGCCGATGGCGCCCAGCCGGTCGCCGCCGTGGCAGGCCGCGCAATGCTCGGCGTAGGTGGCCGCGGCGCCCTCCAGGGCGGACGCGGTTCCGGGGAGCAGCGCCAGCAGGGCGGCGGCGAGGATGGACTTACGCATGGATCAGCTCCGCGGCGCGGATTTCGTCGTCGGTGAGGTAGCAGCCGGGATCCTCGGCCCAGGGATCGCCGGTGGTCTGGAAGGCGCGCACCCGCGTGTTGCCGTTGCAGATGCCGAGGTACGAGCAGGACCCGCAGCGGCCGGTCACCGGGCGCGGGCGCTGCTTCAGCGCCGCCAGCAGCGGATCGGACAGGTCGGTCCAGATCTCGCCGAAGGGGCGCTTGCGGACGTTGCCGAGCGTGTGGTCGCCCCACATGGTGTCGGGATGGACATCGCCCTGCGTGTCGATGTTGGCGATGTTGACGCCCGACGCGTTGCCGCCCCAGCGCTGGAGGATCTTCGTGAAGGCCGCGGCCTTGTCCGGCAGGTGCTTGCGCACCCAGTGCAGCATGTAGACGCCGTCGGCGTCGTTGTTGCCGGTGACGATCTCGCGGTGACGGCCGGAGGTGGCGTCGTCGTAGGCGGTCTCGAACAGATAGTCCATGGCGTGGCGCGTCGTCGCGTGCAGCGCGTCGCGCTCGCGGTTGGTGTTGCCGCGGCCGGCGTAGTTGAGGTGCGACAGGTAGAACTTCTCGATGTCCTCGGTCAGCATCAGGTCGAGCAGCGCCGGCATGTCCTGCGCCGTCTGCTCGGTCAGCGTCAGGCGGATGCCGACCTTGATGCCGGCCTGCCGGCACAGGCGGATGCCGTGCAGCGAGGACTGGAACGCGCCCTTGCGGCGGCGAAAGAAGTCGTGCGTCTCCTCCAGCCCGTCGAGGCTGATGCCGACGTAGTCGTACTCGGCGGCCTTGATGGCGTCGATGCGGCTCTCGTCGATCAGCGTGCCGTTGGAGGACAGGCCGACGTAGAAGCCCAGCTCCTTGGCGCGGGCCGAGATCTCGAAGATGTCCGGCCGCATCAGCGGCTCGCCGCCCGACAGGATCAGGACCGGCACGCGGAACGCCTTGAGGTCGTCGAGGACGCGGAACACCTCGGCGGTGCTCAACTCGCCCGGGAAGTCGTGGTCGGCGGAGAAGGAGTAGCAGTGCAGGCAGGACAGGTTGCAGCGCCGCACCAGGTTCCAGATCACCACCGGGCCGAGAGGACCCCCGGGAGCACCGGAGGAGGGGTGCGGGGCGGCCCCCCGGCGCGGCGCCTCGGACGGGGCGACCGGCGCGACCAGGGCGCGCATGTACTGGCTCAAGCGGAACATCGGACGGAGACTCCCTGCCGTTCAGCCCATTGATACGGCGGGGGAAGCGGAGGTTACTTGACCGAAGTCATGTCGGCTCGGCGCCCCGCTTTTGTTGTCATTTCAACAACAGAATGTTGGGAATCAGCGCCTTTGTATCGCCGATCAGATTGAATAAATCTGAGGCGACCACAGGATTTCGGAGTTTCCCATGCCGCTCGACACCGTCTCCCTTCAGCCCGCGACCGCCCTGGACCAGCAGGCGCTGGACCGGCTCTTCCTGGAGGCGCGGACCCACAACGGCTGGCTCGACCGCCCGGTGTCCGACGACCTGCTGCGGCAGGTCTACGACCTCGCCCGCATGGGTCCGACGGCGGTCAACACCCAGCCGATGCGCCTCGTCTTTGTCCGCACGCCGGAGGGCAAGGAGCGCCTGAAGCCGGCGCTGTCCGCCGGCAACGTCGACAAGACGATGGCCGCTCCGGTCACCGCCATCGTCGGGTACGACCTGGACTTCGTGGAGACGCTGCCGCGGGTCTTCCCGCACGTGGACGCGCGCCCGTGGTTCGCCGGCAACGACGCGATGATCCAGGAATCGGCGTTCCGCAACAGCTCGCTGCAGGGCGCCTACCTGATGCTGGCCGCCCGCGCGGTGGGCCTGGACGTCGGCCCGATGTCGGGCTTCGACGCCGCCAAGGTGGAAGCGGAGTTCTTCCCGGACCGGAACGTGCGGGCGAACTTCCTGTGCAACCTCGGTTACGGCGACGCCGCCAAGCTGTTCCCGCGCAGCCCGCGTCTGGACTTCGAGGACGTGGCGGTGCTGGCGTAACGTCGCGTCCCCGCCTCCCGCGCCGGAGAGCGCGGGAGGCGGGTGTCATACGGCCGGCGCATGGATGCTTCCATGACCGGCCGGCCGTATGACCCTCTCGCTCAATGCGTTGCATTGAGCTGCCGGGTTTGCATCAAAGGCGCTTGATGGAAGCCATCAAGCGCCTTTGATATCACCCCTGGATGCGCAGCCCGGTCTTCTTGAGGATCTTCGTCGAGTACAGCACGGTGTGGCTGCGCGCCAGCCCGTCCAGCAGCGCCGCCATCTCGGCCACCCGCGCCTCGACCTGGGCGCGGTCGGTGGCGTGCACCATGGCGAACAGCGTGTACGGCCACTCCGGCGGCTTGGCCGGACGGCGGTAGCAGTGGCTGACATACTCCAGCGCGGCGAGGCGCTGACCGGCCTCGTCGATGACGTCGAGCGGCACTTCCCACACGGTCATGCCGTTGGCGGTGTAGCCGAGCCGGTAATGGTTCGGCACCGCGGCGACGCGGCGGACGATGCCCTGATCCTGCATGAAGCGGAACCGAGCGATCACCTCGGATTCCGGGACGCCGACCTGTTCCGCCACCGCGGCGAAGGGGCGCGCCACGATGGGCAGGCCCTCCTGCGTCGCCAGCATGATGCGGCGGTCGATCTCGTCCAGAAGCGAGCCCTGTTTCATGACCGGGGCGCTCATGCCTTGAACCTCAGGTTCAGGTAGTACTCGGCGAGCTTCGGGAACGGGTAGACCGGCAGTCCGGTGCGCTCCTCGATGGCAGCGCACACCGCGGCGACGCGCTCCGGCGTCTCGGTGGCGACGACGAACCACATGTTGAGCGCGTGCTCACGGGCGTAGTTGTGCGCCACCTCGGGGAAGGCGTTGACCTGCTCGACCACGCGGTCGAAGTCCGCCGCCGGAACCGCCATGGCGGCCAGCGTCAGGCCGCCGCCCATGCGCTCGGCGTGGAACATCGGGCCGAAGCGGCTGAGCACGCCGGCCTCCTTCATCGCCGCGACGCGGGCCAGCACCGCGTCTTCGGACAGGCCCAGTTCCTCCCCCACGGCGGCGAAGGGGCGGTCGACCAGGGGAATGCCGTCCTGCAGGCGGTTCAGCAGGGCGCGGTCGGTGGTGTCCAACTCCATCATGCCCTCTCCGTCATGCCCGGCGGGCGCCGTAGCACGGCGCGGTCTGCTTGAAGCGCCGCACGGTGAACAGCAGCTCGCGCCGCACACCGGTCAGGCCGCAGGTCTCGGCCAGGGCGTCGACGCAGCGTGCCACCTCGTCCGGGTCGCGGCCGTGGATCATGGTGAACAGGTTGTACGGCCACTCCGCCCCGCGGCGCGGCCGCTGGTAGCACAGCGAAACGCCGCGGCAGCCGGCCAGCCGCTCGCCGGCCGCGTCCACGGCCTCGTCGGGAATGTCCCACACCACCATGGCGTTGGAGGTGTAACCCAGCGCCTGATGGTCGACGATGACGCCGAAGCGCGACACCGCACCGGTCTCGTTCAGCCGGGCGATCTCGGCGATCACGTCGTCCTCGGTGCAGCCGATGTCCTCGGCGACGGCGCGGTAGGGGCGCTCGACCAGCGGCAGGCCGCGGCGCAGCCAGCCCAGCAGGCGCTCTCTCGCGATCAGTTCCATAGCGGAAACCCCAGGTCCAGGCGGTGGGCGCGTACCAGCGGGAACTCCTGCACCTCCAGCCCGGTGGCGCGGGAGATGGCGACCATCACGCCCTCCACCCGCTCGCGGGTCGGCGCGGTGACGACGAACCACAGGTTCAGCCGGTGGGCGCGCTGGTAGTTGTGGTTGACCTCCTCGAAGCCGTCGACCAGGGCGGCCACGCCCTCCAGCCGCTCCTCCGGCACCGCCATGGCGGCCAGCGTCGAGGAGCCGACGCGGTGCGGCCGGAACGTCGCGCCGACGCGGGCCACGGCGCCCTGCCCCTTTAGGCGCGACAGCCGCTCCAGCACCTCGCCCTCGGTGCAGCCGAGGCGGTCGGCCATCGCCGCATAGGGGCGCGGGTCCAGCGGGAATCCGCGCTGGAACTCGTCGAGCAGGCGGCGGTCGAGCTCGTCCATCATGCGGTTTCCATTACGATTCTGCTCCCCCTCCGTCATCCCCGCGAAGGCGGGGATCCATAAGTGCCATGGCTTGCCGCGTTGGGAACTATGGATCCCCGCCTTCGCGGGGATGACGAAGAATGAAAGATGTCGGACGGGATTACAGCCCGATCTTGTTGGCGCGGGCGGTGAACAGGATGCCGCTGGGCTTGTCGGCTTTGAACTGCGTCACCTCGTTCAGCGTTCCGGTGTCGTAGATCTTGACGGCATCCTTGTCGCGCACCGACACCCATACGGTCTCGCCGCGCGGCGTGAATTCGAAGTGCAGGACGCCGGGGCCGGGCTCCAGCGTCTTCTGCACGCTCAGGCTCGGCACGTCGATCACCTGCATGAAGCCGTTGTCGGGCAGCGCGAAGTTCACCCACACCTGCCGCCCGTCCGGGCGCGGCATGACGAAGACCGGCTGGCCCTTGACCGGCACGCGGCCGACCTCCTTCCAGGTCTTCACGTCCACCACCAGCACCTCGTGCCGGCCGATGGCGGGCAGGAACATCTTGCCGTCGGCGAAGCCCCAGCCGCGCAGGTGCGGCATCTTGAAGACCGGCAGCGCGGGGTCGCCCTTGCCATAGCCGTCGAGGATGCGCCGCGCGCCGGCGTCCATGTTCCACAAGTCGAGCAGCGCCAGCCCATCCTCGCCGAACAGGCCGGCGATGTACCAGCGGCCGTCCGGGGTGATCAGGCCGTCGTAGGGCTGCTTGCCGACGTTCTTGAACTTGCGGATCTGCGGGTTCTTCGGGTCGGCGACGTCGGCCACCCAGATCTCGCCGGGCTCGTACAGCGTCCAGACGAAGCGCTTGCCCGGCGCGTCGGCCAAGCCGACCACCTTGGAGCGCGCCCCGCCCTCCCCGTACGTCGCCGGGATGTCGGCGAGCTGGTCGAGGGTGTCGGCATCGAAGATCTTCACGCCGCCGGGCTCGTAGTTCTGCACGGCGATCAGCGTGCCGTCCTGCGAGATCGAGCCGCCGATGGAGTTGCCCGCCTGCATGACGCGCTTGACCAGCGTGTTGGTCAGGATGTCGACCTTCGACAGCCCGCCGTCCCGGCCGAAGACGTAGGCGTAGCGCCCGTCGCGCGAGAACACCGCGGCGGCGTGGCTGAGGTCGCCCAGCCCTTCCACCTCGCCCAGCACGGTGCGCTTGGTGGTCTCGACCACGAGCACCTTGCCGATGGCGCGCTCGACGACGATGCCCATGTCGTTGGTGCCGCGCGGCTCGCCGGCGAAGGCGGTGCCCGCGATCAGGGAGGCCACGAGGCCGGAATACAGAAGCTTGGCGATCATTGTTCCAGTCCCCGGAGCAGGCGCGCGATCATCCAGCGCGCCTCGGAGTGGGTGAGAAGGCTGCGCCACGGCGGCATCGGGGTGCCGGGAATGCCGTCCAGCACGACATCGGCCAGGGCGTCCTCGGACTTGCCCTCCAGATGCTCGGGCAGCAGCGGCGAGCCAAGGCCGCCCTTGAACGTCATGCCGTGGCAGGACCCGCAGTCCTGGCGCAGCATGTAGTCCAGCTCGGATTGACGGGCCGGCGAGGGAATCGGATCGCCGGCCCAGGCCGGCGCCGCGGTCATCACCACAGCGGCCAGCAGAAGCACGTTACGCATTCACCGCCTCCAGAAGCGGTTCCGCCGCCTCGAACCACGCGAGCTTGGGAGCCAGCGAGACGACGCGGCCAATGATGATCAGGCACGGCGGCGGCAGGTCGGCGCCGGCGACGCGCTCGGGCAGGTCGGCCAGCGTGCCGGTGACCAGCGCCTGCCGGTCGGTGGTGCCGGCGGCGACCACCGCGGCGGGGGTTGCGGGGTCCATGCCGGCGTCGAGCAACCGGGCGCGGATCTCGCCCAGGTTCATCAGCGCCATGTAGAGCACCAGCGTGGTGTTGGGGTCGGCCATGCTGGCCCAGTCGTGCTCCAGCGCCTCGTCGTCCTTGCCGTGGCCGGTGACGAAGCGCACGCCGGTCGCCAGACCGCGGTGGGTCAGCGGGATGCCGGCGTAGGCGCCGCACCCGGTGGCAGCGGTGACGCCGGGGACGATCTCGAAGGGGATGCCGTGCTCGGCGAGCGCCAGCGCTTCCTCGCTGCCGCGGCCGAACACGTAGGGGTCGCCGCCCTTCAGGCGCACCACCCGGCGCCCGGACAGGCCGAGGCGCACCAGGATGGCGTTGATCTCGTGCTGCGGCACCGCGTGGTTGCGCGGCGCCTTGCCGACGAAGACGCGCTCCGCCCGGCGCGGGATCAGGTCGATGATGCCGGCGCCGACGAGGCGGTCGTAGACCACCACCTCGGCCTCCCGGATCAGCCGGAGCGCCTTGACGGTCAGAAGGTCCGGATCGCCCGGCCCCGCACCCACCAGATACACTCGTCCGACGGCCATGGGTCTTCACGCTCGCTGGGGATTGGAGGCGATGCCTCCCCGATGGCCGGTATGCTCGCGCAATTCGGCAAGGGTTTGCTTGACCGTTGTCAAGTCAGGGTTCCACCACGACCTCGCCCTTCATGTGCGGGTGCGGCTCACAGTGGTAGGGGTAGCGGCCGGGCGTGGCGAAGGTGCGCGACCAGGCGTCGTCCGGCAACAGGCGCACCGAGCGCTCGCCGTCCTCGAAGATCACGTCGTGGCTGGTGCGCTTTTCGGCGTTGGTCCAGGTGACCGTGTCGCCGGCCTTGACGGTGATCCGGGCGGGGTCGAAGGCGCTCTTGTCGATCCGCACCGCGACCTCGGCGGCGGTGGCCGGGAGCGACGCGAAAAGCAGGGCGGACAGGGCGATTCGGCGCATGGGGACCCTCCTGACGGAACAAGCGCTCTCAAAAACGTCATCCCCGCGAAGGCGGGGATCCAGGATACCCCACGAAGCCGGAGCTTCGCGCGGGTCTCTGAACCCCCATCTTCGCGGGGATGGCGAAAAAGGAAAGCGAACGATGGCGAGCGAAGAGCCCTCTCCCCTGGGGAGAGGGCTCTCGCTTCGTTACTGCTTCACCACGTTGATGCCGGCCTCGGCGTTGTCCAGGCCCAGCTTGTAGTCCACCGAGACGTGGTGGAAGCGGGCGTTGGTGTGGTCGTCGTGGATGGCGAAGCCGATGGTGTAGGTCTTGCCCGGCTCGATGCT
>NZ_JBOZRT010000087.1:0-1534 GCF_050789165.1 Azospirillum sp. | reverse complement strand
TCGACGCGGTTGCCGGCCGGCTCCCAGACATAGAGGAAGAAGGTGCCCTGGACGGCGTGCTTGTGCGGCCCGGTCTCGATGTGGATGCCGTTTTGCAGAAAGATGTCGGCGGCCCGCAGGATGTCCTCGCGCTGGTCGGTCGCATAGGTGACGTGGTGCAGGCGGCCGACGCCACCGCCATGCTCTTCGGTGCAGGCAAGGTCATAGGTCTTGTTGTTGATCGTGAACCAGCATCCACCGATCCGGCCATTGTCGAGCTGGATGATCTCGGTGACGCGGCTGCCGAGGCAGGTCTCCATGAAGCGGCGGAATTCGGACACGTCGGAGGACAGGAGGTTGAGGTGGTCGAGGCGGCGTGGGGCCGCCCCGGTAAAGGCGGAAGCGGTGTTCTTCAGCGCCGGCGCGTCGGCGCCGGTCGCCTGGTATTTCACTGTGTCCCAGTAGATCTCGAAGACGTGGCCGAACGGGTCCTCGAAGCGGAAGGCCGGGCCATGGCCGAGATCGCCGTCGATCCAGCCGTGGACCTTGTATCCGGAAGCCTCGATCGCCTTGACGCGCCGCTCGAGCGCCTCAAGGCTGGAGGCGCGATAGGCAATGTGGCCGACGCCGGTGGTGTGCGACCTGGTCAGCTTCAGCGAGCAGTATTCGTAGTCGTCCCAGGCCCTCAGATAGGCCGAGGTCTCGTCCTGGCCGGACAGCTTCAGGCCGTAGACGCGGGTGAAGAAGTCGAGGCTTTCCTCGAACTTGTCGGTATACATCTCGACATGGGCGAGGTGGGCGATGTCAAAACAGGGTTCCATGGCTCGCTCTCCCTTTAGAGTTCGTCGACGGTGCGCGGGAAAATCGACTGGAAGCCTTCCGCGTACTTGCAGGCCCGGCCGCCGGCCTGGCCGCCGGAATTGCGGGTGAAGTGATTGGCGCGGTTGATGGCGACGCGGGTGTAGTATTCCCACAAATGCTCCTGGCCTTCCATGCATTCGATGGCGGCGCGCTTCTTCTCCCAGACCGGCGTGATGTCGAGGAAGGTGTCCGGCTTCCAGCCCATCTGTTCGGTCTGGTGCGGCTCGAACAGGTAGAGCTGCGGCGCGCCGAGCACCTTTTCTCCCGGATTGTGGCCCCAGGCCTGGGCGATCATCCGGCATTCCAGCGCCACCTGGGTCGCATACATATGGTCGGTATTGTAGGGATCGTATTGCGAATGCGACAGCATGAAGCGCGGCTGTACCTTGCGAATGATGTCGACCAGCCGGTTCTTGTCGTCGCGGCTGAGTTCCAGCGGATAGTCGCCGAGATCGAGGCAGACGAGATCGTGTACGCCGAGCGCTTCCGCGGCGCGTTCGGACTCGGCGCGGCGAGCGGCCTTGACGCGGTCGAGTGTCATGCCAGCCTGCTTCCAGAGCTTTGCGGATTCGCCGCGTTCGCCGAAGGACAGGCAAACCACGGTGACCTTGTAGCCGAGCGCCGCATGCAGCGCGATGGCACCGCCGCAGCGCCAGACGAAATCCGCGGCGTGTGCAGAAATCACGAGGGCGGT
>NZ_JBOZRT010000086.1:0-7014 GCF_050789165.1 Azospirillum sp. | reverse complement strand
CGGTGGTGTTCGGCCCCAGCAGCGGCCGCATGGTCTCCACCGCGCCCGGCACCGAGTGGGCCTTCAGCGCGACGATGACGTAGTCCTGCGGTCCCAGCTCGGCGGCATCATCGGTGCAGCGCGGGTGGACGGTGACGTCCTCGTCCTTGGCCAGCAGGCGCACCCCCTTCTCGCGCATGGCCGCGAGGTGGGCGCCGCGGGCGATCAGGCTGACTTCGGCGCCGGCTTGGTGCAGGCGCACGCCCATGTAGGCGCCGATGGCGCCGGAGCCAAAGATGCAGATCTTCATGCCGCGTCTCTCCCGCTTGGCCGTTTACGGTCTTTGTGTTGGATGCTGTCGGTATGCGCCTGTTGGTCGGAGCGCCAAGCAATCGGCGGCCCCAACAAATACCGAGTTTGGTATACCAGATACCGTATGTCAACGCGGAAAATGGCGCTGTCCACGCTGTGGAAATCCCCCGGAATCCCAAGCTCCGGACGCGCGAATGCCGGACCGGAGGGGTGCTCCGGCCCGGCATCCGTTTCGACGCGGCGGGTTACTTGGCGTGTTCGACGACCAGCTTTGACGGTTGCTCGGTGGCCGACATCTGCCGGGCCCGCATGGGCTTCAGCACGAACAGAGCCAGGAAAGCGGCAATGGCGTTGACCGCGGCGGCGAAGAAGAACACCGCCTGCCAGCTGCCGGTCGAGGCGACGGCCACGTTGGCGAACGGAACGACCAGCGACGCGGTGCCCTTGGCGGTGTACAGCAGGCCGGCGTTGGTCGTGGCGAACTTCGAACCGAAGGTGTCGCCGCAGCAGGCCGGGAACAGGCTGTAGATCTCACCCCAGGCAAAGAACACCAGACCGGTGAGGATGACGAACGCCACCGGGTTGTGGCCCCACTGGTTCAGCGCCATGATGCCGACCGCCTCGATGGCGAAGGCGATGAACATCGTGTTCTCGCGGCCGATGTTGTCCGACACCCAGCCGAAGAACGGACGGGTCAGGCCGTTCAGCACGCGGTCGATGGACAGCGCGAAGGTCAGCGCCGGCAGCGTCAGGCCCATGATCGAGACCGGCACGCCGTCGAGGTGGAAGTCCTTGGCGATCGGGCCGAGCTGCGCGGTGGCCATCAGACCGCCGGCGGCGACCATGGTGAACATCAGGTACATGACCCAGAACACCGGGGTCTTGACCATCTGCATCGGGGTGTAGCTCTCGCGGCTCTGCGCGATGCCCGACTTCTTGACTTCCGGAACCTGACCGTGCTTCGGCTCGGCGAGGAACCAGGCGAGCAGGAAGACGATCGCGCCCTGGCCGATACCGAAGTACAGGAACGTCGCCTCGTAGCCGGAGGAGTGGATCATGTTGGCGATGGGCACGACGGTGACCGCAGAGCCGGCGCCGAAGCCGGCGGCGGTCAGGCCGGCGGCAAGGCCGCGGCGGTCCGGGAACCACTTCAGCGCGTTGCCGACGCAGGTGCCGTACACGCCGCCGGCGCCGATGCCGCCGATCGCAGCACCCAGGTACAGCAACGCCAGCGAGTCCGCGACCGAGTTGATCGCCCAGGCGATGCCGCACAGGGCGCCGCCGATGAGGACTACGATGCGCGGGCCGAACTTATCGACGAACCAGCCCTCGACCGGCACCAGCCACGTCTCGGTGACCACGAAGATGGTGAAGGCGACCTGGATCGCCGCACGGCCCCAATGATACTTCTCCTCGATCGGCGTGACGAACAGCGTCCAGCCGTACTGGAGGTTGGCGATCATCGACATGCAGATAACGCCGATGACCAGCTGCATCCAACGACCACCGAATGGGCCTTGGCTTCCTCCCGCGTGCACTTCGTGCATTTCTCTCTTCCTCCTATGAAGCGAGCTTGTCGACGATGCTATTTTTGTCGCTCTTGCTTTTTTCTTTGTTGGCTGGAGGCGGTACACGGGCGAGTGGGGCCGCCTGTCAGCTGGGCCGTTTGCCGGCCGGGAGTTCGTTGATCCCGCGGTCGCGGGCGATGCGCCGCGGATCGGTGTTAGGAATAAGGTATACCAGATGCCAAAAGCCGCGCAAGCACTCTTTGCGCCGCCGATTGTTTGCGTTCCGAATCTCTTTCGGCTATGTCCCCGCCTGAAATCGGCGCCTGGATTGGCCTTGCCGCCTATGCCTCTGCGGCCGGCGCGATACCTTCCAACGAGGCCCCTTGTTCGCCGCCGCACAATGGCATACTGTATACCAGAGGCCAGTTAGGCGGACACCTTATATAAGGGAGGGACCACACCCATGAGCGAGCAGGCCATCGAGATCACCCTGGCGCGCACCGACGACGACATTGCGGCGAGCTATCCCATCGTGAAGGAACTCCGTACCCACCTGACCGACGCGACCGCCTTCCGCGATCAGGTCCGCCGGCAGATGGACGACGGCTACAACCTGGCGGTCCTGCGCGTCGGCGGGGAGGTGGCGGGCTGCGGCGGTTTCCGCGTCCACGAGACGCTGTCGCGCGGCCGCTATATGTATGTCGAGGATCTGGTCACCTCGGCCAGGCACCGCTCCCTCGGCCTGGGCGACAAGCTGTTCGATTGGCTGGCCAACGAGGCGCGCGAGCGCGGCTGTGCGCAGATGGAGATCATCTCCGGCGTGCAGCGCGGCGACGCCCACCGCTTCTACCACCGCAAGCGGATGACCATCAAAGCCTTCCAGCTGGTGCTGCCGCTGGCCTGACCGGCCCCCGCGGATCCCGGACAGACGAAAGGCGGCCCGGCGAGGGCCGCCTTTTTCATTGGGCGGAAATGAGGGGGATGGAGACGCCCGCGCGTCAGAACGCGCGCGGGAAGCTGGCCCAGGTCGGGCCGGAAACGCTCTCGTCGACCTCCGTGCGGACGCGGCGCAACCGGCTTTCCGGCATCCAGGCGGCGACCGCCCCGCCGCCGGCCGCGATGGTGCCGAGCCGCCGGCCGAGGACGTGATGGACCGTGGCGCCGAACGCCGACAGCACGAGGGAAAGGATGATGATCTCCAGCATGGCCGTCACTCCCGTCGTCGTGGTTCCGTCTGTGCCTGACACCCTTATGCCTCAGCCGCGCTGAAGGTACAAGGAATTTTGTATACCAGGTACGCAATACCTGAAATGCACTTTCAGCATGCTGCAGCGCAGAACGCCATGTCAACGCGACGGGGAGGCCGCAGCGCGTTTACCCCCGCACCGCTTGGCATCTCTTGACCGGTACCACGCACAGGCGAGTCGCGCGCCCTCTCCGCCCCTACCCCCAAAGCGCCGATCCTCCGCGACGGAAACTGTTTGACTGCCATACTGTATTTGGTATACCAATATAAGCAGCGATGCCGCGACGCGGCCGCCGTTTTCAAGGAGGGCATGCCATGAGGGTTGAGGACATTCTCCGCGCCAAGGAGCCCCGGGTCGTCACGGTCCGTTCGGGCTCCACCATCGACGAGGCGATCCGGCTGATGAAGTCGGAGAACATCAGCGCCCTCGTGGTCAAGGACGTCTGCCGCACCGAGGGCAACGCGGTCGCCGGCATGCTGTCCGAACGCGACATCGTCTACGCGCTGCTCGACCAGGGCGGTGCCCTGCTGCGGCAGCCGGTCTCGTCGCTGATGACCCGCCAACCGGTGACGTGCTCGCCCTCCGACAGCCTGCACGAGGTCCTCCAGCTCATGAGCCGGCACCACATCCGCCACCTGCCGGTGCTCGACGACGGCACCTTGGTCGGCGTGATCAGCGCCCGCGACTTCACCCGGCTGCAGCTCGACGAGTTCATCGCGCACGAGCGGCCGCAGGGGGAGGCGCTGGTCTTTGCCCACCACTGAACCACATCCTCGGGGGGCGCCCGGCGCGCCCTCCGGGGCCGGGGATTCCATGACGACGCTCATCTTCACCCACCGCGACTGCTTCGAGCACGACACCGGCCCGGGACACCCCGAGAGTCCCGAACGGCTGGACGTCGTCTGGCAGACGCTGGACCGCGACGCCTTCCGCCACCTGGAGCGCCGCGATGCCCCCGAGGCCACCGTCGACCAACTCGCGCGCGTTCACGCGCGCGACTACGTGGAGGCGGTGCTGGAGGCCATGCCCGACACCGGCTACGTCCGCCTCGACGCCGACACGCTGCTGTCGCCCGGATCGCGCGGCGCCATCCTGCGCGCCGCCGGCTCGGTCTGCGCGGCGGTGGACGCGGTGCAGGCCGGCGAGGCGCTGCGCGCCTTCTGCGCCGTCCGCCCGTGCGGCCACCACGCCGAGCCGGCGCGCGCCATGGGCTTCTGCGTCTTCAACAACGTCGCCGTCGGCGCCGCCCACGCGCGCGCCGCACACGGCCTGACCCGCGTCGCCGTCGTCGATTACGACGTGCATCACGGCAACGGCACGCAGGCGATGTTCGAGGCCGATCCAGGCTTGTTCTTCGCCTCGACGCACCAGGCGCCGCTCTATCCCGGCACCGGCTACGCGCACGAGCACGGCGTCGCCGCCAACATCGTCAACGCGCCGCTGCCGCCGTTCTCCGGCTCGGCCGAGTTCCGTCGCGCCATGGAGGTGGACGTGCTGCCGGCGGTGGACGCCTTCGCGCCCGAGCTGCTGTTCATCTCCGCCGGCTTCGACGCCCACGCGCGCGACCCGCTGGCGCAGCTGCAGTTCACCAACGCCGACTTCGAGTGGGCGACGCGGCAGCTGGTCGCGCTCGCCGACAAGCACTGTGGAGGGAAGGTTATCTCGGTCCTGGAGGGTGGCTACGACCCCGTCGGCCTCGCCGAGGGCTGCGCCGCTCATCTCCAGGCGCTGATGCGGACGTGACGACTACGCCGTCACGCCCAGCTCGGCCGCCCACTCCAGCAGCACGGCCGCCGCGCCGGACGGCTCGGGCCGGACCATCGGCACCGCGCCCAGCGCGATCTGGCCGGTGGTGCCGTCGACCGTCACGGTGTCGCCGGCCCGGACGGTGATCCCCTGTGCCGAGGTCATCTCGCCGCACACGAGGTCGATACGCAGGCCGCGGGCGCCGACCACGCACGGCCGGCCCAGGCTGCGCGCCACGGCGGCGGCGTGGCTGGTGAAGCCACCGCGCGTCGTCACGATGCCGCAGGCCGCGTGCATGCCGTAGACATCCTCCGGCGAGGTCTCCGGCCGGCACAGCACCACCGCCCGCCCCTGCCCGGCCATCCGCACGGCTTGCTCCGACGTGAAGGCGACGGCGCCGCAGGCGGCGCCCGGCGCAGCCGGCAGACCGGTGGCGAGCACCGTCCGCGGGGCCCGGGGATCGGGCGTCGGGCGCAGCAGCTCGGCCAGCAGCGACGGATCCACCCGCCGCACCGCGGCGGCGCGGTCGATGATCCCCTCGCGTACCAGATCGGTGGCGATCCGCACCGCGGCGGCGGCGGAGCGCTTGGCGGTGCGCGTCTGCAAGATGAACAGCCGGCCGCGCTGCACGGTGAATTCGATGTCCTGTACGTCGCCGAAATGCCGCTCCAGCCGCCCGGCGATGACGCGCAGGTGGGCGTAGGCCGCGGGCATCCGCGCTTCCAGGTCGGTCAGCGGGCCCGGCGTGCGGGTGCCGGACACCACGTCCTCACCCTGGGCGTCGGCGAGGAACTCGCCGGTCAGGCCCGGCGCGCCGGTGGACGGGTCGCGGGTGAAGGCCACGCCGGTGCCGGAGTCCGGCCCGAGGTTGCCGAACACCATGCACTGCACCGTCGCCGCCGTCCCCCAGTCGTCGGGGATTCCGTGCAGCGCCCGGTAGGCAACCGCCCGCGGGTTGGTCCAGGAGCGGAAGACGGCGGCGATCGCCTCATGCAGCTGCTCAGCCGGGTCCTGCGGGAAGGCGCGCCCGGCGCGCCGCTCCACCTCGTCGTGGTACAGCGCGACGATGCGGCGCCAGTCCTCCGCGCCGAGATCGGCGTCGAGTGCCAGACCGCGCTCGGCCTTGCAGGCGTCGAGGATCGCCTCGAACCGGTGTTCGGCGACGCCGAGCACCACGTGCGCGTAGGTCTGGATCAGCCGGCGGTAGCAGTCGTAGGCGAAGCGCGCGTCGCCGGCGCGGGCCGCCAGCGCCTCCACCGTCGCGTCGTTCAGGCCGAGGTTCAGCACCGTGTCCATCATGCCGGGCATGGAGGCGCGGGCGCCGGAGCGCACCGCCACCAGCAGCGGGGCGCGCGGATCGCCGAAGCCGGCGCCGGCCTCGCCCTCCAGGCGGCGCAGCGCCGCTCGCACGTTCTCCGTCAGGCCCGCGGGCAGCGCGCCGGTCGCCAGGGTGCGGCGGCAGGCCTCGGCGACGATGGTGAATCCGGGCGGCACCGGGATGCCGAGCGCCGCCATGGCCGCCAGCCCCGCCCCCTTGCCGCCGAGCGTCGCCACCGGATCGCCTGGCACCGCGTCGCCGAACGCAACCACCCAGGACCCGCGTCCGTCTCGTCTCGCACCGGCCGGATCCCGCATCGCGCCCTCCCGTCAGGCCGGCTGCGGCTCGTCGCAGGCCCCGACCATCAGCCGCAGGACGTAGCCGAGGCTGGTCTTATCCTCGTCCGGCGCCGCGTCCGTCTGGCCGATCTCGTGCCCGGCCAGCCGCTCCAGCGCTCGAACCATGGCGGAATGGTCCCACGCCTTGCCGCCTTGTGCAACGCACGCGTTGAACAGCTCCTGGCAGGTCGCGGTGTTCGGCAGCGACAGACCCAGAGCCCGCGCCCCCGACAGCGCCAGATTGAGGTCCTTCTGGTGCAGCTCGATGCGGAACCCCGGATCGAAGCTGCGCTTGACCATGCGCTCGCCGTGCACCTCCAGGATGCGCGAACTGGCGAAGCCGCCCATCAGCGCCTGGCGCACCTTGGCCGGGTCGGCCCCCGCCTTGGAGGCGAACAGCAGCGCCTCGCCGACCGCCTCGATGGTCAGCGCCACGATGATCTGGTTGGCCACCTTGGTGGTCTGCCCATCGCCGTTGCCGCCGACCAGCGTGACGTTCTTGCCCATCTTGTCGAACAGCGGCCGGACCGTCTCGAACGCCTTGTCGGGACCGCCGACCATGATGG